>CASEIS010000093.1 GCA_949287895.1 uncultured Bacillota bacterium | reverse complement strand
CACCGGCCGCTTCCGCCGCCGCCGAAGCCGCCGCCGGAGAAGCCGCCCCCGCCCGAAAATCCGCCGCCCGAGCGGCCCTTGGAGGAGGGGCGCACGCTCATGTTCTGCGCCAGCAGCGAAGAGGTGCTGCGGTAGAGGGAGCGGAAGACCAAAAAGTCGAATACGCTCGGGCCGTTGTACAGCCACGTCGGCGGCTGCAGGGCGATGTCTCGGAATTTATCCTCCCAGATGTTGGAGATGCCGAGCACCTGTGCGTAGGGCAGGATGTGGTAATAGAAGGCGGGGTCCTCGGCGAGCATGGCCTCCAGCCTGTCCTTTTCGGCGAGGCGGATGAAGTTCGCAAAGCCGACGATCTCGCCCAGCTCGCGCAGGTAGGCTGCCGTGCGGCGGTTGCACCAGGGCGCGGCGATCATCGCCGCGGCCAGACAGGCGCAGAGGGCGATCTTGGCGGCCATTCCCATCAAATAGGAGGGGACGACCCAGCACAAGATGGCGGCGCCCCCCGCCGCGACGGGCAGGGCGAGCAGCGCGTAGGCGGCCGTCTTGCCCTTTCCCCATTTGTCGGAATGGCGGATGGCGGTGTGGCCGACGGCATAGCAGACGGCGGCCGCAAGCGCCATGGGCGCGCCGCGCAGCAGCAGGTCGAAGACGGAGGGGGAGATGCCCGCCGCGAGGGATGCGACGAGGGGCGCGATCAGCCCCAGCAGCCCGGCCGCGATGGCGAGCGCGAGGGCGAGCGCCGTGTTCGCGCTGCGGAAAAAGGTCTTGTTCTCGCGCGAGACGGCGCCGCGCACGAATTCCGTCGTCTTGTAGAATTTGTAGCGGAGGTCGCTCACCTGCACCTCGTCACGGCCCTTGAACAGGTCGGCATAGAATGTCTTCAGGTGGTAGGGCGCGTCTGCGGGCAGGGGATCGCGGCGGATGAGCTTGGGGTCCTTTTGGTTGCCCAGGTCGATGGAGAGGTGCCCCTTGTCCGCGAGGTAAAACAGGAGGGCGGAGACGTCCTCGTTGCTCGCCGTCAGGTCGATGCGGTAGCCCATCTGCAGCGGGTCCATGTTTTCGGGCGGGGAGAAGTTGACGACGGGCGTCACATGCCCGCGCGGCAGCAGCAGCGCGAGCAGGACGGCGAGCGCGGCGACGGCCGCAGCCGCGGCGATCAGCCCGATCTCCGCCGCCGTCAGCGCGGCACCCGGCAGCGTCCCCTCCGCAAAGTCGACGGCAAAGGTCGCGCCGCGGTAGGGGGCGATGTTCTCCGCCTCGTACGTCAGCTCGTATCCTTCCTCCGTCTGCACCCATGCGAGCGGTTGGCTGTTCGTATCGCCGTAGCCGCCCGCGTACACCGCCGCGCCGATCGGCTCGAAGGGCACGATCATCCGCCCGACGAAGTGCAAGGTGTCCGCCTCGATGCCCGTTCCGAGGATGTTCAGCTGGAAGCTGTCTCGCTCGCGCCCGACGGGCAGCTCGAAGTCGTACGAAAAGGTGTACGAGCGGACGTCGCCGGCGTGGATGGAGTCGCTTTCCGACCCCAAATAGACGCAGAGGAAGTCGCCTTCCGTCTCTGTGTCGGCGACGTCGCCCTCGATGGCGGCGTACCGCTCGCCGCTGTTGACGGGAAGGGTGCGGTAGATGCCGTGCCCGCCGCCCGTCTCAAAGTAGACGTCGATGCGCTCTTCGACGCGGAAGGTGCGCCCCTCGCGGTAGGCTGCGGTCACGGTATAGTCCGTGAAGGTGTACCCCGCATACGAGGCGCGCGCCGTGCGGGCGGGCAGCAGGGGGAGCAGGGCGAGCAGCAGGATGAGCAGCAGCAGCGCGGGCAGCGCCCGCCGCATGGCGCGTTTCGCGATCATGGCGCGCCCCGCTTAAAACTGCACCTTCACGTTCTGCCGATCTTCCTCTTCGATCTCGTAGTACTCGAACTTTTTCAGCTTCATCATGCCGGCGATGAGGTTGGAGGGGAAGGTCTGCATCTTCGTGTTGATCTGCCGCACCGTCGCGTTGTAGTACTTGCGCGCGTTGGCCAGCTCCGTCTCGATCTGTTTGAGCTGGTTTTGCAGGTCGAGGAAGTTGGTGTTCGCCTGCAGCTGCGGGTATGCCTCCGCCACCGCGAACAGCGAGCGCAGGGTGCCCGTCAGCGCGTTTTCGGCGGCGATCTTGTCCTTGGGCGCGTCCGCGCTCATGGCGGCGTTGCGCGCGGCGATCACCCTCTCGAGCGTGCCGCTCTCGTGCTTGGCGTAGCCCTTGACCGTCTCCACGAGGTTGGGGATGAGGTCGCAGCGCTTTTTGAGGTAGACGTCGATGGTCGCCCACGCCTCTTCGCAGGTGTTGCGCATCTTCACGAAGCTGTTGTAGGCGCCGACGCATACGGCGACGAGGATGATGACGAGCAGTACGACGACCGCCGCGACGATGGTCGGCACCACCCAGCCGGGGATGAGCAGATTTGGCATAGAATACTCCTTTTTGCGGAAAGTTCCGCGTTTGTTTGGTACCTTTATTATACCCGCATGGCGGTTATTTGTCAATCGTGTGATAAAATTGGCGGCATGCGGAAAACTTTGTTTAGCCCGCATGCCTCCCTTGACAATGTTTTGCCCGTATGGTATAATCGAAAAATCAACGCAACGTTCGGAGGAACTGTCTTTGATCCGTATTTTGAAGGCGCTGAAATGGCGCGAATGGCTGTATGCAGCCCTTTCGGTCGGGTTCATCGTCCTGCAGGTCTGGCTGGACCTGACCATGCCCGACTATATGTCGAGTATCACCACCCTCGCCGTGTCCGGTTCGGAAGCCGCCATGGCCGATATCTGGCGGGACGGCGGCCTGATGCTCGCCTGCGCGCTGGGCAGCGCGCTCAGTTCGGTCGTCGTCGGCTTCTTCGCCGCGCGCATCGCGGCGGCGCTCGCCTTTCGCCTGCGCGCGCAGGTGTTCGACCGCGTGGAGAGCTTCTCGATGGAGGAGATCAACCGCTTCTCGACCGCATCCCTCATCACCCGCACGACAAACGACATCACGCAGGTGCAGATGGTCGTGTCCATGGGCCTGCAGGTGGTCATCAAGGCGCCCATCCTCGCCGTTTGGGCGGTCGTCAAGATCACGTCCACGAATTGGCAGTGGTCTGTCGTCACGGCGGCGGCCGTCGTGCTCATGGTCGCGCTCATGCTCTTTATCCTGCTCGCCGTCATCCCCAAGTTCCGCCGCGTGCAGAAGCTGACCGACAACCTCAACGCCGTCACCCGCGAAAACCTGACCGGCGTGCGCGTCGTGCGCGCCTACAACGCCGAAGACTACCAGGAAAAGAAGTTCGGCCGCGCGAATGAAGCGCTGACCAAGACGCAGCTGTTCACCTCCCGCGCGATGGCGATCTTGGCGCCCGTGATGACCATGCTCATGAGCGGGCTCACCCTCGCCATCTATTGGATCGGCGCCTATCTCATCGACGCGCTGCCCACGGGCGCGGAGCGCTCTGCCCTGTTCGGGCAGATGGCCGCCTTTTCCGGCTACGCGATGCAGGTGGTCGCGGCGTTTATGATGCTCGCCATCATCTTCATCATCCTCCCGCGCGCGATGGTCTCCGTCCGCCGTATCGACGAGGTCCTCTCCACCGAGCCGACCATCCTCGACGGCACGCTGACCGCCCTGCCCGCGGGCTCGCCCGTCGGCACGGTCGAGTTCCGCCACGTCTCTTTCTGCTACCCCGACGCGAGCAGCGACGTGCTGCACGACATCAGCTTCAAGGCCGAGCGGGGGCAGACGGTCGCCTTCATCGGCTCGACGGGCAGCGGCAAGTCGACCGTCGTCAACCTCATCCCCCGCTTTTACGACGCGACGGAAGGGGAGGTGCTCGTCGACGGCGTCAACGTCAAGGAATACACCCTCTCCGCCCTGCACGACCGCATCGGCTACGTGTCGCAGCGCGCCGTGATGTTCTCCGGAACGGTGGAGAGCAACGTCGCCTACGGCGAAAAGGAGGGGCTCACCTTCACGGAAGACAAGGTGAAGGAGGCGGTGCGCATCGCCCAGGGCGCGGAATTCGTCGAGGCCAAAGAGGACGGCTATCAGTCGTACGTCTCGCAGGGGGGCACCAACTTTTCGGGCGGGCAGAAGCAGCGCCTCTCCATCGCCCGCGCCGTCTGCCGCGACCCGGAGATCATCATCTTCGACGACTCCTTCTCTGCGCTCGACTACAAGACGGATAAACTGCTGCGGCAGGCGCTCAAGCACGAGCTGGCGGGGGTGACCTCCGTCATCGTCGCCCAGCGCATCGGCACCATCCGCGAAGCCGACCGCATCATCGTGCTCGAGGAGGGCAGGGTGGTCGGCGACGGCACGCACGACGCCTTGATGGAGAGCTGCGCCGTCTACCGCGAGATCGCCTATTCGCAGCTTTCGGAAGAGGAATTGAAGGGAGGTGACCGCGCATGAGTACGACGCAGCGCAGACCCGTCCGCCGCGGCCCGCACGGGCGCGGCCCCGCAGAAAAACCCAAAGACTTCAAAAAGGCGTCGGGGCAGCTCCTTCGCTTCCTCAAGCCTTTCCTCGCCATGATCGTCGCCGCGCTCGTCTTTGCGGTCGCGGGCACGGTGCTCAACCTCATCGGCCCCAATATTTTGAGCGACCTGACGGACGCCATCCAGGGCTCCTTCGTCTACCTGCCCGACCTCGGGCTGGACCAGGCGCCGCCGATGGATATGAGCGAGGTGTTCCGCCTGTGCATCCTGCTCGTCGTCATCTACGGCGCGGGGCTGCTGTGCTCGTATGTGCAGGGGCTGCTCATGGCGACGGTCACGCAGAAGAACGCGCGCGCCCTGCGCACCGCCATCTCCGGAAAGATCAACCGCCTGCCCCTGCAGTATTTTGACGGCCACGCCGTCGGCGACGTGCTCTCGCGCGTGACCAACGACGTCGACACCATCGGGCAGACGCTCAACCAGTCCATCACCACCTTCGTGACCGCCGTCGTCATGCTGATCGGCAGCGTGGTCATGATGTTCGTGACCAACTGGATCATGGCCTTTACCGCCATCGGCGCCAGCCTGATCGGCTTCGTGTTCATGTTCCTGATCATGGGCCGCTCGCAGAAGTACTTCGCGCGGCAGCAGCGCTACCTCGGCGATATGGACGGCCACATCGAGGAGGTGTACGCCGGGCACAACGTCGTCAAGGCGTACAACGCCGAGCGCATGGTCAAGGACACCTTCAACGACATCAACTACAAGCTGTACAGCAGCGCGTGGAAGTCGCAGTTCCTCTCGGGGCTGATGATGCCGCTCATGACCTTCATCGGCAACCTCGGGTACGTCGCCGTCTGCGTGGTCGGCGCGGCGCTGCTCGTGAACGGGCAGATCGCCGGCTTCGGCACCATCGTCGCCTTCACCCTCTACGTCCGCCTGTTCACATCCCCCCTCTCGCAGCTGGCGCAGGCCTTTACCAGCATGCAGACGGCCGCCGCCGCCTCCGAGCGTGTGTTCGAGTTTTTGGGCGAGGCGGAGCTCGCCGACGAGTCCGGCAAGACAAAGCGCCTCGACCCCGCCGCCGTCAAGGGCGAAGTCTCCTTCGAGCACGTCCGCTTCGGCTACGACCCCGACAAGATCATCATCCACGACTTCTCCGCCGTCGCGCACGCGGGGCAGAAGATCGCCATCGTCGGCCCGACGGGCGCGGGCAAGACCACCATGGTCAACCTGCTCATGCGCTTCTACGAGCTGGACGGCGGCTGCATCCGCATCGACGGCATCCCGACCAGCGAGCTCACCCGCGACAACGTGCACGAACTCTTCTGCATGGTGCTGCAGGATACCTGGCTGTTCGAGGGCACCGTGCGCGAGAACATCGTCTACAGCAAGCAGGGGGTCACCGACGAGCAGGTCGAGCGCGCCTGCAAGGCGGTCGGGCTGCACCACTTTATCATGACCCTTCCCCGCGGCTACGACACCGTGCTCGACGACAAGGCAAACCTCTCCGCCGGGCAGAAGCAGCTGGTCACCATCGCCCGCGCCATGATCGAGAATGCGCCCATGCTCATCCTCGACGAGGCGACCTCTTCCGTCGATACCCGCACCGAGGAGCTCATCCAGAAGGCGATGGACCGCCTGACCGTCGGCCGCACCTCCTTCATCATCGCGCACCGCCTCTCCACCATCCGCAACGCCGACCTCATCCTCGTGATGAACGGCGGCGACATCATCGAGAGCGGCACGCACGAGCAGCTGCTCGCCAAAAAGGGCTTTTATGCCGACCTGTTCTCACCAAAACATAAGGGGGCGGGGGGGCGCCCCCCACCGGCCCCGCGCCCTCTTTGATTTTTTCGCCTTTGGGTGCGTTCAAAAAGTTTGTGCGCACGGCATGATCGGCGGGGCGGCGGCATATAGTAGAGAAAAAGAGGTGAGAGGATACGGCGCAGGCGCTTTCGACACAGCCGCCCATTCTTCGCCGAAATC
>CASEIS010000092.1 GCA_949287895.1 uncultured Bacillota bacterium | reverse complement strand
TTCAGATGTATCTCGCAATAGCGGATGATGATGACCTTTTCCATATCACTTTGTCCTCTCTTTCAGCTGCGCGGCGCAGCGGTTGATAATAGCGACCGCCTCTGCCACTTCCTCTGCCGTGTTTTGGGCGCAGAAGGAGATGCGCAGCACGCCGTCTGCCAGCGCCTCGCCGAGCCCGCAGGCGAGCATGACGCGGCTGTATCTGTTTTTGGAAGAACAGGCAGAGCCCGTACCCACCTGTACGCCCGCATCGTCGAGCATGTGCAGGAGAACTTCTCCCCGCAGCCCCTTCGCCGCCACGCTGACGATGTACGGCGAGGCGTCTTCCGCCGATAAGACGGTGAAGATGCCCGCATCCAGCCCCGCGCGCACGGCGCTATTGAGGGCGCGGACGTGTTCGAGGTCGCGGCCGAGGGAGGAAAACTTCTTTTCCGCCGCCGCCGCGAACTGGACGATGGCGAAGGTGTTTTCGGTGCCGCTGCGCAGGCCGTTTTCCTGCCCGCCGCCGAAGATGAGCGGATGCAGCGGCACGCCTTTTTTGCGGATGAGCGCCGCAGCACCCCGCACGCCGCCGATCTTATGGGCGCTGACCGTGTACAGATCGACGCTCTGCGGCAGCGAAAACGCGATCTTGCCGAACGCCTGCACGCCGTCGCTGTGGAAGAGCGCCTTGGCGTTCTTCTGTTTGACGGCGGCGGAGAGGGCGGCGATATCGTTGACGGCGCCCGTCTCGTTGTTGACGTGGATGACGGAGACGAGGGAAGTATGTTCATCGACCAGCCGCAGCAGATCTTCCGCGTCTGCAGAGCCGTCCGCATGCAGGCGGGCATAGCGCACCTCGATGCCGCGGCGTTCCAACTCTTTTGCCGACTGATACACGGCGGCGTGCTCGCCCGCGGTGGTGACAAAATTGCCGCGGCGGACAGAAGAGAAGATCGCCTGGTTGTCCGCCTCGCTGCCGGACGCCGTGAACACGAGCTCGAAGCCGCCTGCGGGGGCGATGTGCGCGAGGAGAGAGCGGCGGGCATCCTGCACGGCGCGGTGCGCCTCGAACCCCGCCCCGTACAGGGAGGAGGGATTGTGAAATTTTTGGCCGTAAAATGCGAGCGCCGCGCTCACCGCAGCCGCATCGGGCGCGGTGGTCGCGGCATTGTCTAAATAGATCATTTCTGATTGAATTCCGATTCCAAAATATTTTTGCGCGTCCAGCGCAGGATATTGGAAAGCAGCTCGATGCGGCATTCCAGCACCAAAAGCCGCTTGCCGACGTTGGTGACGGCGAGGATGTAGAAAAATTCTTTCCCCTCCCCCGGCTGCGGGTTGGGCGTGAGGATATCTTCTTTGACGTCGGGCGAGGCCTTGCTCTTGCGGTAGGTAGCCGAATCGTACCGCCCCATCAGTATCAGGCGGTCGCTCCCCACGGCATAGAGCGGTTTGCGCTTGCGGCCGTGAAAGACCTTGCCGATGCGCAGCTCGCCCGAGACAAAGGTATAGTCGTAACTGACGTAAAAGCTGTGCCGCTTGACGAGCAGCACCGCCGCGCCCGCCGTCATCACCACCAGAGCGATCGCCCAGGGGATCATCCCCAGCCACAGGCTGCGCACCGCTTCGTCCGTCCAGCCGCCGTCCGAAGAAGACGGCATGACCAGCATCATGGCGATGGTGAACAGCGAAAAGGCCGCCATGACGGCGCACAGGGCGCCGAACACGGTGAAGAGGATATAGCGGCGGCGCGCGGGAGCTTCGTCGTGCTGCGACACGCTCTCTTCATAAAAGATGTCCTGCTGCATGTGGCGCCTCGCTTAAAACTCGACCGTGCCTTCGTATACTTTGCGCACGGCGCCGGTCAGGGTGGCGTCGCCGCCTTCATCGTAGCGGACGATGAGGTCGCCGCCGCGCAGTTTGACGGTGATGTCTTCCCCCGCCTTGCAGTAGCCGTTGAGCACCGCCGCCACCACGCTTGCCGTGGCGCCCGTGCCGCAGGCGAGCGTTTCGCCGTTGCCGCGCTCCCATACGCGCATCTTCAGCGTCGTATCGTTGACTACGCGCACGAACTCGACGTTGATGCGCTGCGGGAAATAGGGTGCGTATTCGAACTGCGGGCCAACGTTCGCGAGGTCGACCGCGTCTACCTTATCACAGAAGACGACGCAGTGCGGGTTGCCGACGTTGACGAGGGTGACGGTGTATTCCTTGCCGCCCACCTCGATCTTCCTGCCGACGACGCTATCCCCTTCCAAGGTAGACGGGATGTCTTTGCCGGAAAGGATCGCCTTGCCCATATCGACGCTGACCGAGCCTACTTTGCCGCCCGAAGTGTACAGGGTGAGATCGCGCACGCCGCTGAGCGTTTCGATGGTCAGGTGCTTGTCGCGGACGAAGCCGTTTTCGTACAGGTACTTCGCCACGCAGCGGATGGAGTTGCCCGCCATGCCGCCCTCGCTGCCGTCCTGGTTGAAGATGCGCATCTTCGCGTCCGCGACGTCGGAGCGCTCGATGAGCACGATGCCGTCGCCGCCGATGCCGTAATGCCTGTCGACAAAGTTGATGGCCAGCGATTCGGGGCAGGTGATCTCCCCGTTCATGTTGTCGAAGAAGATATAGTCGTTGCCGCAGCTCTGCATCTTGATGAATTTGAGCTTCATCTTTTCGCTGCGGAGGCGGTTGATATCGACGAGCTCGGTGTTGTTCTCGTTGAAGCGGCTGGCGATGATGTCCGCCAGGGCGTTGGCGGTATCCAGCGAGGTCAGCGTGGTGATGCCGAGCAGGATGGCGTGGTGGTACATGCGGATATAGTCGTCGATGGAGGCCATGTCCGTCTTGCCCGTGTAGACGATGTAGTCGATCTTGCCCTCGTCCATCAGGCGCAGGATCTCGTCGCTCTGCGACAGGCGGTCGACGGTATTGACCTCGATGCCGAGGGTGCGGATGGTGTCCGCCGTCCCCTTGGTGGCGTAGATGTTCAGGCCGAGGTCGCTGAACTTTTTGGCAAGCCCCAAGATCTCGAACTTATCCTGGTCGTTGACGGTGAAGTACACGCCCACTTCGCGGTCTTTGCCGGGATGGCAGAGCTTGAAGCCCGCCGACACGAGGCCCTTGAACAGCGCCTCTTCGATGGTCTTGCCGATGCCGAGCACTTCGCCCGTAGACTTCATCTCCGGCCCGAGCTGCGAGTTGACGTCGTTCAGCTTTTCAAACGAGAACACGGGCACCTTGACGGCGACGTAAGGAGATTCTTTATACAGCCCCGTGCCGAAACCGAGCTTTTTCAGCTTCGCCCCCACCATGATCTTGGTGGCGAGCTCGACCATGGGCACGCCCGTGACCTTGGAGATGTACGGGATGGTGCGCGAGGCGCGCGGGTTGACCTCGATGACGTACAATTCGTTGCGGTACACGAGGTACTGGATGTTGATGAGCCCCTTGGTCTTTAAGGAGAGCGCCAGCTGCACCGAGCAGTCGACGATCTTTTCCAGCATGATGTCGCTGAGGTTATACGGCGGGTAGACGGCGATGGAGTCGCCGCTGTGCACGCCCGCGCGCTCGATATGCTGCATGATGCCGGGGATGAGCACGTCGACGCCGTCGCTGATGGCGTCCACTTCCAGCTCCTGCCCCATCAGGTACTTGTCGCAGAGGACGGGGTTTTCGATGTGCTGGGCGAGGATGACGTCCATATAGCGGGAAATGTCGCTCTCGGTGAAGGCGATGGTCATGTTCTGGCCGCCGATGACGTAGGACGGGCGCAGCAGCACGGGATAGCCCAGCTTTTCCGCCGCTTCCAGCGCCTCTTCTTTGGTCATGACCGTCAGCCCCTTGGGGCGGCTGATGCCGAAGCGTTCCAGAAGTTCGTCGAAGCGCTCGCGGTCTTCCGCCATATCGACGCTGTCTGCCGAGGTGCCGAGGATGCGCACGCCGTGCTTATCGAGGTAGTTGCACAGCTTGATCGCCGTCTGGCCGCCGAAGGTGATGACGACGCCGTACGGCTTTTCTTTATCGATGACGTTCTGCACGTCTTCGGGGGTGAGCGGCTCGAAGTACAGCCTGTCCGCCGTATCGAAGTCGGTGGAGACGGTTTCGGGGTTGTTGTTGATGATGATCACCTCATACCCCAATTCTTTGAGCGTCCACACGCAGTGCACGGAAGAATAGTCGAACTCGATGCCCTGGCCGATGCGGATGGGGCCGGAACCGATGACGATGATGCGGCGCTTTTTGCTCTCTTTGATGAGCGGCGACGCCTCGTCGTGGGTGTAATCGTCATAAGTGGAATAGAAATACGGCGTTTCGGCGGAGAACTCGGCGGCACAGGTATCGACCATCTTATATACAGCCTTGCGGTGGTACGGCACGCTCTGCCCGGAGAGTTTTTCCAGCTCATGGTCGGGATAGCCGAGGCGCTTGCCCTCTTCGTACAGGGAGCGGGTCAGCTTTTCGCTGCGCAGGCGCTTTTCAAACTCGACCAGATTGTTGAGCTTATGCAGGAACCAGCGGTCGATCTTGGTGATCGCAAAGATCTCGTCTACGGAAATGCCCGCCTTGAGGGCGGCAAACACCGTGAACAGGCGCTCGTCGGAGAGCTTTTTCAGCTCTTCACGCAGGTCCTTCCCCTCGTATTTGTCGAGGTTGAGGGAAGAGAGGGAGATCTCCGCCCCGCGCACGGCCTTCATGATCGCCATCTCGAAGGAGGTGCCGATAGACATCACCTCGCCCGTCGCCTTCATGCGCGTGCCCAGCTCGCGCTTGGCGTAGAGGAACTTATCGAACGGCCACTTGGGGAGCTTGACCACGACGTAGTCGATGGTCGGCTCGAAGCAGGCGAAGGTCTTGCCGGTGACGTCGTTCTTGATCTCGTCCAGCGTATAGCCGAGGGCGATCTTGGTGGCGACTTTGGCGATGGGATAGCCCGTCGCCTTGGACGCGAGCGCGGAAGAACGCGACACGCGGGGGTTGACTTCGATGACCGAATATTCGAAGGAATCGGGGTTGAGTGCAAACTGGCAGTTGCAGCCGCCCTCGATGCCCAGTTCCGTGATGATCTTCAAGGACGCGCTGCGCAGCATCTGATACTCTTTGTCTGCCAGCGTGACGGCGGG
>CASEIS010000091.1 GCA_949287895.1 uncultured Bacillota bacterium | reverse complement strand
CCGCATTGATATATACGCCGCGGTTGAGGATGGCGCCGCCGATGCTGAGCATCGCCTGTGCGTTGTTATAGGTATCGCCGTCCGAGCCGTCACCGTCGGTGATCAGCAGGCCCTGGAAGCCCCACTCCTCGCGCAGGATGGTGTAGTACATACCATAGTGGAACCAGGAGAGGCCGATGCGGTTGAGCGAACCCATGATGCCGTTCGCGCCGTAATCTTTGACGGATATCTCATTCGGGAGGAGATAGATCTCGCGGATCGCCTGTTCGTTCGCCCAGGTCGTATTGCCGCCGCGGTTGGTATCGCCGTCGTTGAGAGCCATGTGCTTGATGGCGACGCTGGTGCCCGTCGACTGGATGCCCGCGACCGCGTTGCCGCCGATGCGGCCGGAGATGAAGCCGTCTTCGGAATAGTACTCGAAGTTGCGGCCGCCGAAGGGGCTGCGGTGGATGTTCATGGCCGGCGCATAGGAGACGCCGAGGCCGGCGAGGATGGCCTGATGGCCGTACGCGACGCCCTCGCGGTTGGCGAGTTCATCGTTCCAGGTGGAGGCGATCATGACCGCGCAGGGGAACCAGGTGTTGCCCGCGGTGCCGCCGTTGCCCGCTTCGCCGGGGCCGTCGGCCGCCATCTGCGCTTCCTTCCCGACGGAAGGGATGGCCGAAACGTTCCAGCCGGAGTTGCCCTGGATCTCGATCGCTTCGCTGATGGAGGTCATCTCCGCAAGGCGGTCGAGGATGGCCTTGCCCTGGTCTGTGTTCAGGTTGAGGCCGACCAGATCGTTGACGCTCAGTTCGTGGTAGGCGCTGCCGTCGGTGGGCGCCGCGGTGAGGACGTCGAAGTAGCCGTCGTCGTTCTTGACGACGTCGCCGTTTTCATCCTCGAGGACGTAGTAGGTCTGCTCCCAAAGCGGGTTGGTGAAGGTGGAGGTGGAAGTGCCGTCCGGGAGGGCGGTGCCGAAGGGCATCATCGTGCCGCCCTTGGCGTAATAGGTGGTGGAGAGCGTCGTCTTGACGCCGCCGACATACGTCTGGTAGGTGTACTGCACGGTGTCCGTGCCGGAGAGTTCGAGTACGGCCTGCGCTTCCGAACGGAGCACCTCGTTGGCTTCCTCGTTGGAAGTGTGCTGCATGATGGTCGCCATGCCGCCCGCGAAGTCGCTGCGGGAGAGGTAGCCGTCCAGCATATTGCCGTCGCCGGCCGTCACGTCGTCCAGCGCGTTTTCTGCGACCGTCTCGTCCGAGTCGCGGGCGCCGGCGTTCGCTTCGTTGTAGATGATGGTGCTGCCGAGGTCGACGCTGACCGAATCGTACACGGCGTTGTCGTCCCCCGCGTTCTGCGACCAGCAGTGCGCATTGTCCTGCACGTTGAAGTAGTAGGTGCCCTGTTCGAGGACGTAGCAGCCCTGCCCGAAGTTGTCATACGAGGCGAGGTCGTCGACGTCGAAGGTGATGGTCACCTCTTCGCTCGCGCCCGGCTCGAGGATGCTCGTCTTGGCGTAGCCGATGAGGACGACTTTGGCCTTTTCAAGCCCCTTCCCCCGGATGCCGAGGGAGGAATCCTGGTTATAGGGCGCCTCCATGTACAGCTGCACGATCTCCTTGCCGGCGACGTCGCCCGTGTTGGTGACGCGGACGGTGACGGAGCCCTGCTCGTGCGCCTTGAGGGAGATATCCGAGCTGACGATCTCCTGCGAGAAGGAGGTGTAGGAGAGGCCGTAGCCGAAGGGGAACTGCACGACTTCGTCATAGCCGGAGACTGCACCGTTTTTGAATTGGATGGAAGAGAAAGTGCTCGAATCGAAGTAGCCCTCCGCGTCCGCCGTCTCATAATAGCGATAGCCGACGTAGATGCCCTCTTCGTACTGGTAGAAGGTCTGGCCGCTGGTGTAGCGGTTGTTATCGGTGTTGTAGTAGGTCGGGTTGGTGGTCACGTCGTAGGTGTAGGTGTCGACGAGCGCGCCCGAAGGGCTGTAACGGCCGCTGAGCACAGACGCGACGCCCGTGATGCCCGCTTCGCCCGGATGGCCGATCCACAGGCAGGCGTCGATGTTGTACTCCTGCGAGTCGATGAAGCCCAGCTCCATCGCCGCCGCCGAGTTGACGAGCACGATGGTGTGTTCGAAGTTCTCCGCACAGAAGGCGAGCAGATCCTTCTCGTTCTGGTCAAGTTCGAGGTAGGTGGTGCCCGTCAGCGTGCTGCCGTCGCCGTCGTAGTCCATGGAGGGGGAAGCGCCCTCGGCGCCCGAACGGGCGATGGTGACGATGGCGTAATCGGTATAGCCGCTCTGCAGGATGGTGCCGGACGCATTGTCATACGTCGAGATGGGGAACTCGTGGATCTTGCTGTAGCTGGTCCAGCCGACGCCCGCGGGGTCGGTCGAAGCGACGCCGCGCGAACCGCCGCACGTCTGCTCCAGCCAGTTCCAGGCCTCGGTGTTGACGTCCAGGCCCGCCTCGATGAGCGCGGAGTTCATCATCGTGGTGTTCTCGTCGTCGGCGCCGCCGGCCGAACCGGTGCCGCCCTCGACGTAGTTGTACGACATCGCACCGAGCACTGTGACGCGCGTACCCTGCGCCAAAGGCAGGATGCCGTCGTTTTTGAGGAGCACGGAGCCCTCGGCGCCGATGTCGACGCTCACTTCATACCCTTCGGCATAGCAATTATCGCCCGTGATCTCGAAGCCGTCTTCGCCGGTATTGCTGTCCGAACCGGAAGCATCCGCTTCCGCCGCCAATGCGCTCGCCGCCGTGACCGAACTCGTCAGCACGAAGACGAGGGCGAGCAGCAGAACGCAGATCGCTTTTGCCCATACGGGCATTGCCTTGATCTTCATCTCTACAAAATTTCCTCCGTTTTCTGGTCAAAATGTGGGCTTTCGCCCGGGCCCGCCGCTCGAAGGCGGCTGCGTTGCAACAAAAAACTTCCTCCTCTTTCCGTGTCCGCTGCGGAAACATCTTCCGCAGATCTCGCCCATATCTTAACCGCGCTTCGCAAAACTTTCAAGAAATTGTTCATATCTGGTCAAAAATCGCCCACATCCTGTCGCTGCACGGCAAAAAAAAATACGGGCGCATCCGAAGATGCGCCCGCCATACACGGGAAATGATATGTCGCCGCCCGGCGCGCCTATGCGGCCTGCACGGGCTTTTCCTTCTGCTCTTCCGCCCCCTTTTCCTCCGCCTTGCGGTATGGAAGCACCATGTTCAGGTTGAACACCCCCTTTTCCGCCTTGTACGAGAGCGCCCCGCCGTACTTTTCCGCCAGCATATCCATCGAGCGGACGCCGAAACCGTGGTTGTTTTTGTCCGCCTTGTGCGTGACGGGCATCCCCTCCGCGTCCAGCGTGACGGCGTAGCTGACGTAATTTTGCAGGTTGATGCTGTAAAACCCGCCCACGGCGTGCATGGTGAGGCCGATGACCCGCTTTTCGGGGTCCTCGATCTGCTCGGCCGCCTCGATGGCGTTTTCGAGCGCGTTGCCGAACAGGGCGTACAGGTCGTACGGGTCCATGTACGAGAGGCCGGCGCCGTCGGCAAGGCAGGTGAAGCGGATATTTTTGCTGCGGCAGAGCAAGCTCTTTTCGGTGAGCAGCACGTCCAGCGCGCCGTTGCCGGTGTGCATGGTGCAGTCGTAGTTGTCCACCACCCGCTCGATCTCCCCCATCAGCGAGGCGTCGATCTTGCCGTCGCGGTGGAAGGCGCGGATCTGGTGGCGGAGGTCGTGACACTTGATGTTGATCAGCTCGATGTTCTCCTTCGAGACGTTGTACTGCCGCACGCTCTGCGCGAGCAGCTGCTCCACCTTCTCGTTTTTGCCTTCCAGAACGAACACACTGAGGACGCTGTACTGGTAGCACAGGCCGAGGATGTTGCAGGCGAGGTCTGCCAGCTGAAAGGCGGTCTGATTTTGATCGAGCGCGTTGGCGATGAGGTTGAGCAGGATGCAGGCGGCGAGCATGATGACGACGATCGGCCCGATGCGGCGCAGGTTGACCTTATCGAGCGCGCTGCCGTCGACGCGGCGCAAAAAGAGCAGCCAGACGACGGCATACACGGCAAACAGCAGCAAAAAGTGAGTGACGAGGATGCCCCAGTTCCAGCTGTCCCCCGCGATCTCGCCGCGGATGAGGCGGTCGACGCCGAAGGCGGAGTGCTGCACGAAGTAGCTCGCCGCGCCCACGTACAGCGCCTTCCACAGCGACATGCGGAAGCATAGCAGGAAGGTGCCGATCAGCAGGGCGAACTGCACGAGATAGCCGCACATCCCCTGCAGGATGGGCAGGCCTGCGTTTTGGAAGATCAGCCCGACCAGCTGCGAGAGATAGTAGCTGGCGACGACGCAGACGACGACCGTGACGGGCAGGCGCAGCCAGAAATACGGGCGGCGCGGGAAGCGCGCCGCCGTCGCCAGCCCGAGCAGCAGCATATCGAAGATGAACATGTTGTTGATGATAAACCACATCACGGCGTCCATACGGCCTACACTCCCCCGTAAAAATCGGCGATCGCCTGCAAAAACGCCTTGCGCTTGTTGCGGCTGACGCGCAGCCTGTCTCCGTTCACGAGCACCGCCTCGGTGTCGTTGACCTCGCGCACGGCGCGCAGGTTGACGAGGTAGCAGTTGTTGCAGCGCACGAAGCCGCGCCCCGCGAGCTGCTGTTCGGCCGCCTTCAGGCTGCCCGTCACCTCGATGTTGCCGCCCTCGGCGTGATAGATGATGAGGTGCTCGATGACCTCCACGTAATACAGCGCGTTCAGACCGATGCGGCGGACGACGCCGTTGCAGGAGAGCTGGATAAACCGGTCGGCCCGCCGCTCGAGGCGGACGAGCGCCTTGCCCAGCTTGAGCGCGAACTCGCCGTACTGCGCGGGCTTGACGATGAAGTCCTGCGCCTCTACTTCGTACCCCTGCACGGCGAACTGCGCCATGTTGGTGACGAAGATGATCATGACCTCCGTATCCTGCTTGCGCAGGCGGCGGCTGATCTCCATCCCGTTCACGTCGGGCAGCTCGATATCCATGAACACGATATCCACCGTGCGGTTATACTCCGCCAAAAAGGTAAGCGAACTCGTGTATGTCTGGACCTCGAACTGCATGCTGTTTTCGCGGCTGTACCGCTCGAGCAGCGACTGCAGCCGCTCCGACTCAGCCTGTTCATCTTCCACAATGACGACGCGGACCATCTCTCCCTCCTCGATGCGCCCGCACAGACGCGGGCCAAAACTGCCGCATAGTGCGCCTTTTACGCGTGCGGCACGATTTTCATCGCCATTATAGCACAAAGTTTTTGCGATTTCAATGGGCATTTTGAAAATTTTTTCATTCAAAAGCCCCTTTTTCCTATACGTATCGGTAAAAACGGGGATATCTGCAAAATTTTCCCCCTTTCCCGCATATTCTTGTCCGGCCGCGGTCGAAAATGTGCCCGAAAATGCCGCTCACCCGCGCGGGGCGGGCGAGCCTTCCATCGGGCGGACTTTACGGCGGTACACGTCGACCAGGATGCCCGCCGAGACGGCCGCCGTGACGACCTCGGCGATGACGAGCGACCACCACACGGTATCGACGGCGTTTGCAGAGAGGGTGAACAGCCACGCGACGGGGAGCACGACGACCACCAGCCGCAGCAGCGAGATGACGAGCGGGCGAACGGCATAGCGGAAGGCCTGCAGGACGCCCTGCACCGCCACGCTGAATGCCATAAAGACGTAGCCGATGGCGGCGATGCGCACGGCCGTCACGACGACGGACTTGATCTCCTCGCCCGCCTCGCCGCTCGCCATGGCAAACAGCGCCGCCAGCGGAGAGGCGAAGATCTCGAAGAGTACCGTGATGACGACGGCGACGACGAGGGAGTCGACGATCCCCCAAAAGATGGTCTGCCGGACGCGCGACCGATCCTGCATGGCGTAGTTGAAGGACAGCACGGTGATGATGGTGTTGGACAGCCCGAAAAAGGCGAACAGCGCGAACTGCATGATCTTGTAGTAGATGCCGAAGCTGCCCGTGAGCACCTCTGCGTTCTGCGCCAGCCCGAGGATGAGGTTCATGCCGAACATCATGACGGAGAGGAGGGCCTGCATGATCGCCGCCGAGGCGCCGATGCGGTAGATCTGCAGCATGACGCCGCCGCGCGGGCGGATATAGCGGGGGCTGCCGTCGATCTCACGGTTCAGCCCGTAGTGCAGCGCCATCGCGATGCCGAGCGAGGCGATCTGCCCGATGACGGTCGCCCACGCCGCGCCCGCGATGCCCCGGCCGCAGGGGTAGATGAACACATAGTCGAGCACGATGTTCAAAAGCGCGCCCGTGATCTGCGCGGCGGTGGAATACGCCGTCTTGCCCGTGCTCTGCAAAAAGCGCTCGTACACGGCGTAGCCGATGCTGCCGAAGGAGAAGACGCAGCAGATGCGCAGGTACACCGTGCCCATCTCGATGACCTGCTCGTTTCCGTTTGCCTGCAAGCGGACGAACCACTCCGCGCCGAAAAACCCGAACAGCAAAAACGCGGCGTACAGGCAGACGGCCAGAAAGATGCCGTTGCCCGCCGTGCGCGCGGCGCCCTCCGCGTCCCCCTCGCCGAGGTTTTTGGCGAGGAGGGCGTTGATGCCGATGCCCGTGCCGACGCCCACGGCGATCATGAGCAGCTGGATGGGGAACACATAGGTCAGCGCGAGGTTGCCCGCGACGCCGTCCTCCCCCATGTTGATGACAAAGACGGTATCCACGATGTTGTAGACCGCCTGCAGGATCATCGAGACGACCATCGGCAAGCCGAGCTGCCAGATCAGCCGCTTCAGCGGCTGCACGGCGATGCGGTTTGCCGAACGCTCTTGACTTTCCATACGAAATTACCTCCGGAAGCGCGCAAAAAAGGCGCGCGATCGTTGAAGACCACGCGCCGGCTCCGGCTGGATTTACGTCTCGATGCGATGATACGCCCTT
>CASEIS010000090.1 GCA_949287895.1 uncultured Bacillota bacterium | reverse complement strand
TGGATGCGGCCGCCTCAATTCGCGTACAGGCGGCAGACGGCGGCGGCGCGCTCGGCGAGCGCCGCGGCGACGGATGCGGGCGCGAGCACGCGCACGCCGCTGCCCAGAGCGAGCAATTTGGAAAGCAGTACCTCGCCGCCCGGCACCTCCGCCTCGGCGAAGATGCCGCCCTCCTCCGCGCGCACGTTGCCCATGCCCAGCCATTCCTCCACGTCTGGCAGGGCGGCCTTGTCCACGGCGAGGCGCAGGTTCACCAGCTCCTTGTCCTCGAATCGGAATTTGAGGGGCAGGTCGGCGCGCGAAAAGGCGCGCCGCTCGAACCGTTCGCCCGTGTCCCGCGCGCCGCGGATGCGCCCGACGCGGAACAGGCGGAAATTTTCACGCTTGCGGCACCACGCGTATAAATACCAGATATTCTGCTTATAAATGAGCAGGTGCGGCTCGACGACGCGGCGGCTGGTCGCCCCCTCGCGGTCGACGTAAGAGATCTCGATGCACGCCCGCCGCTCGGCGGCGTCCTCCAAAAACTTGAGCGTCTCCGAGGTCCCCGCCGCGTCCCCCCAGGTGCTGCTGTCCACGAGGATATAGCCGGAAAGGGTCAAATCGCGCGCGTCCGCCTTCTGCTGGCGGGTCAGCTTTTCCAGCGCGCCCTTCACCGCGGCGTCGGGCAGCTGCTCGTACAGCGCCAACAGCGCGTTGACGGCCGCGGCATATTCCTCTTTGGTGAAAAAGTTGGAGGGCAGGCGGTAGGTGTCGGGTAGGCATATGCCGCCCCGCCGCCCGCGTATAATGTCGATGGGCACGCCCGCCACGATCAGTTCCTCCACATAGCGGTGGATGCTCCGCTCGGATACCTCCGTCTCCCGCGCCAGCTCCGCCGCGCTCGCACGGCGCGTCCGCAGCAGGCGGAAGAGGATGCGCAGCATGATCTGTACCTTCATCCTTCACCTCCCGAAAAATTTTTTGGATCTTTGCAAAAATATTTTAATATATATGACAATATCTGTCAAGTTTTTTGTGCTACAATACCGGCGTAAACAGAGAAAGGAGGAAAAGCTCATGTCCATCGTCACCTTTTTATTTAAGAAGAAGCGCAGCACCGTCGTCGCAGAGCCTACCCGCGCGAGCGGAAGTTTGCCCGCCGCACGCCTGATCTTGCGCCCGCGTGCCTCGCGCGCGGAGGCCGCCTGGTATGAAGCCTTCGCTTCCGGCGCCTGCGACGACGCCCTCTTTTCCTCCCTCGCCTCGCTGCGGGGGCTGAACGTCGCCGAGCGCGAACGAGCTGCGGCGGCAGAAGTGCTCTTTGCCGCGCCGCCCGTCGATACCGCATCTGCGCGGCAGGGGAATAGCTGTTTGCTGTATCATTAAAGTACACACAAGATTCACCTTCTTTTTTGTGCGGGTGCCCCGCTCGTCGGGGCGCCCGTTCCGCGTATTTTTGGACCTTTTCGCTTTTATATAGCCTTCTAACGTTTCTTAAATAACTTGCGCAAGCAGAACCGTGCTTCTGCGTTAGCGCACCCACATTTGCGCGTGAGCTCGTCGTCGCTAAAATCGCAGAAATTTGTTTCGTCAGCTCGAAACAAATTTCGCGAGCCTAATTTTATATTATAATAACTATAAAAATAACTAATAGATGCAATCGCGCTCGAATGTTTGCAATCTTCTGCAGGCTATGGTACAATGAATATTGAAAAAATTAAAAACAAAGGAGTTTTTTGCGATGTCTTATGTAGAAAGAGTTCTGGAACGCCTCAAGGCGCAGAACCCCAACGAGCCGGAATTCCACCAGGCGGCGACCGAAGTGCTCAACAGCCTTGCACCCGCCATCGATGCGAACCCGCAGTATGAGAAGGCCGGACTCCTCGAGCGCCTCGTCGAGCCCGAGCGCGTCGTCATGTTCCGCGTTCCCTGGGTGGACGACAACGGCAACGTGCAGGTCAACAAGGGCTACCGCGTGCAGTTCAACAGCGCCATCGGCCCGTACAAGGGCGGCCTGCGCTTCCATCCCTCCGTCAACCTCTCCATCATCAAGTTCCTTGGCTTCGAGCAGATCTTCAAAAACAGCCTGACCGGCCTGCCCATCGGCGGCGGCAAGGGCGGCTCCAACTTCGACCCGAAGGGCAAGAGCGACAACGAGATCATGCGCTTCTGCCAGAGCTTCATGACCGAGCTGTACCGCCACATCGGCGCAGATACCGACGTACCCGCCGGTGACATCGGCGTCGGCGGCCGCGAGATCGGCTTCCTGTTCGGCCAGTACAAGCGCATCCGCGACGAGCACGTCGGCGTGCTCACCGGCCGCGGCCTCTCCTACGGCGGCTCGCTCGTCCGTACCGAGGCGACCGGCTACGGCCTCGTCTACATCACCGAGGAAGCGCTCAAGAGCAAGGGCGACGATCTGAACGGCAAGACGGTCGTCATCAGCGGCTCGGGCAACGTCGCCATCTACGCCTGCCAGAAGGCGCAGCAGCTGGGCGCGAAGGTGGTCACCATGAGCGATTCCAACGGCTACGTCTACGACCCGAAGGGCATCGACCTGGCCGTCGTCAAGCAGATCAAAGAGGTCGAGCGCGGCCGCATCAAAGAGTATGCCGCGCGCGTCGCGGGCGCCGAGTACCATGAGGGCTGCAAGGGCGTCTGGACGGTCAAGTGCGACGTCGCGCTCCCTTGCGCTACGCAGAACGAGCTGGACGAGGAGTCCGCAAAGGTCCTCGTCGCCAACGGCGTCAAGCTCGTGGGTGAGGGCGCGAACATGCCCACCACCCTCGCCGGCACCGAAGTGTTCCAGAAGAACGGCGTCGTGTTCCTGCCCGGCAAGGCGGCGAACGCGGGCGGCGTGGCCACTTCCGCGCTCGAGATGGCGCAGTCGAGCGGCCGCCTGTTCTGGTCGTTTGAAGAAGTGGACGCAAAGCTCAAAAACATCATGGTCAACATCTTCCACAACATCGATGCCGCCGCGAAGAAGTACGGCTACGAGGGCAACTATGTCGTGGGTGCGAACATCGCCGGCTTCGAGAAGGTCGCCGACGCGATGATGGCGCAGGGCGTGGTGTAATTTTCGGAAAAGAAAACACATCCGTGCGAAATAGAAGGGGCGCGCGCCGTGAGGCGCGCGCCCTTTTCGCGCATTTTGTGTGGCGTTTTGCGCGCAAAGTGCAGATCGTGCCGTAAAAACGCCAGTTCCTGCGGCGTCCCTTGCTTTTTTCGGCGGGGTGTGGTATAATGCGGCCATAGTGCGGCTGCGCCCGCCCCTTGCGGGGCGGGCGAAAGCGCCGCGGCCGCCCGCGGGCGGAAAGGGGAATGCCGATGCCGAATCAATTG
>CASEIS010000089.1 GCA_949287895.1 uncultured Bacillota bacterium | reverse complement strand
AACCTGCGCGGAATTTCCTTTCCGCAGCGCAGGCCCGTCCCCCGCAAAGGCGGGGCCGAAGGTCGGGAATTTGGCCTCCTCTTCCTTCCCCTTCGCCAATAAGTATAGCAACCAGTTGCAAACTTTTCTTCACGTTCTTGTAATAAATTTGTAAAAAGTGTTTACTTTTTGCATTTTGGAAGCAGTGCGCGCGGCCGAGCGGCCTGCCCTTCCAAACCATCCGCCGCCCACACTCACGCAAAGAAGGCGAGCGCGCCGCAAAAGATCGCATAGGCGAGTGAGCGGCGGTACGCCTCCGTGCAGAGCAGCGCCTCCTCCTGCGGGTTGGACAAGAAGCCACACTCGACGATGACGGAGGTGTAGCGGGTGCAGTTGAGCACATAGTAGTCGCCTGCGAGCGGGGCGTAACTGCCGCCGCCGAGGGCGTTGAGCTGCCGCTGGATGCCCTCGGCGAGGGTATGCGCGGCGGCGTCACCCTGCCGGTAAAAGACCTGCCCGCCGCGGCGGGAGCGATCTGCGGGGAAGGTGTTTTGGTGGATGGAGAGCACGAGGTTGGGGCGCGCCTCCTCGATGACGCGCCGCCGCGCCTGCATGTCGCGCTGCTTGCAGCTGCCGACGGGCAGGCCGTACAGCCCGCCTGCGCCCGTGCGGGTGAGCACCACGCAGAAGCCCGCCTCCGCAAACAACTCCTCTAAAATTTTGACGACGGAGAGGTTGAGCTCGCTCTCGCGCACGCCCGTATCCGTGCCGACGACGCCCGGGTCGATGCCGCCGTGGCCGGCGTCGAGCACGACGACGGGGCGGGATGCGGGCGAGGCCTTGGCGGCGCTGACCGCCGAGAGGCCGAAGCATAAGAGCAGGCAGAGCGCCGCGGCGAGGGCGGCAAAGGCGGCAAAGCGCCGCGTGCAGGTAAACATACGCTATCCTATGCGCCCCGCAGCCCGCATATGCGGGCGCGGATGCGGGCAAAAAAAAGGGCGGCGGCGCCGAAAGGCGCCGCCGCCATCGTTCTGTTCCTTTGCGAGGCCTGCGGCCGAAGGAAAGGATCAGTCTGCCTCGTAGCCGAACTCCCCTTCGCCGAGGTCGTCGGCGGGGTCCTGCATATCGTCTGCGGGCGCATCGCCCTCTTCACAGGGGCAAGTATCTTCGCCATCGATCGGCTCTTCAAACACCTCGTCCATCGCCCCCTCCTTTGCCCTGCTTTTGTTTGGCGGCGAGGTTCTCGCGCGCGGTGGCGAGCATCAGCTTGATGCGGTTTTCTTGGTTGACTTTGGTGGCGGAGGGGTCGTAGTCGACGGCGACGATGTTTTCGTGCTCGTACATGCGCTTTAAGGTGCGCACCGCCCCCTTGCCCGCGATGTGGTTGGGCAAGCAGCCGAAGGGCTGGGCGCAGACGATGTTGTCGGTGCCCGTTTCGGCGAGCGCGGCCATCTCGGCGGGGATGAGCCAGCCCTCCCCCATCTTGACGCCCTGGTTGAGCACCTTGTCGGCACACTTGCGCAGGTGCTCGAAGTCGTGCAGCGGTTCAAACCCATACTTGCGGGTGAGGCGGATGATCTTTTTCTGCACGTGGTGCAGGTAGCGATAGGCGAGCGCGAACACGGGGGTGGTGATGCTGCGCTTGTTATACAGCTTGGCGTCGTTGACGTTGTTCACCGCGCAGTACATGACGAAGTCCATCAATGCGGGCACGACCGGCTCGCAGCCCTCGGACAGCAAAAACTCTTCGAGGTGCGAGTTGCCGAGGGGGGAATACTTGACGTAGATCTCCCCCACGATGCCCACTTTGGCCTTCTCTTCCCCGCTGCGCGGCACGCGCGCGAAGCGCTCGAGCAGGGTGCGGGTGATGCGCATATAGTGCAGGTACTTGCCGCGGTCGTACGCGCCGTTGATGTAGCGCACGCACTCCTCTCTGGCGGCGTCGGCGGCGCCCTCTTCCGTTTCGTACGGCTTGCACTGGTTGTACAGGGACATGAGGGTATCGCCGTAGAAGATGGCGAAGGCGAGCTTTAACAGCGTCTTTGCGTCGATGGGGAAGCCGCTGTCCTTTTCCAGCCCCGCGAAGTTGAGGGAGATAACGGGGACGTGCGGGAACTCACTCTTGAGCGCCTTGCGGATGAGGGGGATATAGTTGGAAGCGCGGCAGCCGCCGCCCGACTGGGTGATCATCACCGCGGTGTGCTCGACGTCGTACTTGCCGCTCTTGAGCGCATCGATGAACTGCCCGGTGACGCACAGCGCGGGGAAGCAGGTGTCGTTGTGTACGTGCTTGAGCCCTTCGTCGATGACCGCGCGCGAATCGTTGCGCAGCAGCTCGATGTCCCAGCCGTCCTTGCGCAAAAAGTCGACGATGATGCCGAAGTGCACGGGCAGCATGTCTGGCACGAGGATCTTGTGGGTGTGCTTCATCGCGGGGGTGAATTTGGGATAATCGTCGCGGAAGTCCGCGACGCCGCAGGCGGGCGCCTGCCCGTTAGTTTTCTTCATGGGCGTGCCTCTTCTGTTCTTCGACGGCGGCGAGCATGCTGCGCAGGCGGATCTTCACCACGCCGAGGTTGTTGATCTCGTCGATCTTGATCTGGGTGTACAGCTTGCCGCGGCTCTCGAGCAGGGCGCGCACCTCGTCGGTGGTGATCGCGTCGATGCCGCAGCCGAAGGAGACCAGCTGCACCAGCTCCATGTCGTCGTTTTCGGTGACGTACTCGGCCGCGCGGTAGAGGCGGGCGTGGTACGTCCACTGGTTGAGCACGTTGACCAGCACCTGCCTGCCCTTGCGGAAGACGGCGTCCTCAGAGAGGACGGCGACGCCCAGCGAGGTGAGCAGCTTGCCGACGCCGTGGTTGATCTCGGGGTCGACGTGGTACGGCCGCCCCGCCAGCACGACGATGGGCTTGTGCGCGGCGCGCGCGGCGGCGGCGATCTCGTCCCCCTTGCGCTCGACGTCGGCATGGAAGGCGTCGAGGCGGGCAAAGCCCTCGGCTAAGCCCGCGCGGATGAGGCGCGGCGAGAGCTTGTACCTCTTCAGCGCGCGCTGCAGCGCGCGCACCGTCGAGCGCTCGTCGTTGGGGTCGATGTAGGGCATGACGAAGTTTTCGTCATTCAGTCGCTCGTTGTTCGCCTTCAAAAGTTCGGGGTAGTAGGCGACGACGGGGCAGTTGTAGTGGTTGGTCGAATCGTGCTCGTCGAGGTTGTAGCTCTCGCAGGGGTAGAAGATGAAGTCTACGCCCGCGTCGAGCAGGCTCTCGATGTGCCCGTGCGCCAGCTTTGCGGGGTAGCAGACGGTGTCGCTGGCGACGGTGTGCTGCCCGCGGAAGTAGAGACTGCGCGAGGAGCGCTCGCTGAAGACCACCTCGAAGCCGCACGCCTCGAAGAAGCCTGCCCACAGCGGGAGCTGTTCGTAGAACCCGAGCACGACAGGCAGGCCCACCCTGCCGCGGGTGCCGCGCGTGCCCTCGGCGCACTGCAGCAGCCTTTCATATTTATAATGGTAGCTATCGAGGTCGTCGGAGCGGGGCTTGAGGCCGGCGCCCTTTTCGCACTTGTTGCCGGAGATGAACTTGCGGCCGTCCGAGAAGCCGATGACGTTGACGTTGCAGTGCGAGGTGCAGCCCTTGCAGACGTGGCTGCGCGAGGTGTAGGCGAAGGTGCGCAGCTCGCCCTCGGTGACGACGGTGCTCTCCCCCCGCACGTTCTCCTTGGCGTAGAGGGCGGCGCCGAACGCGCCCATCAGCCCCGCGATGCCGGGACGGACCACCTGCTTGCCCGTTTCGAGCTCGAAGCAGCGCAGCACGGCGTCGTTGAGGAAGGTGCCCCCCTGCACGAGGATGTTGCTGCCCAGCTCGTCCGGCGTCTTGGCGCGGATGACCTTGTAGATGGCATTTTTGACGATGGAGGCGGAGAGGCCGGCGGAGATGTCCTCGACGCTCGCGCCCTCCTTCTGCGCCTGCTTGACCGAGCTGTTCATGAACACCGTGCAGCGGCTGCCCAGCTCGACGGGGTGCTTGGCGAACAGGCCGAGCTTGGAGAACTCGTCGATCTCCATGCCCATCGCCTTGGCGAAGGTCTGGATGAAGGAGCCACAGCCGGAGGAGCACGCCTCGTTGAGCATGATGTTGTCGATGGCGCCGTTTTTGATCTTGAAGCACTTGATGTCCTGCCCGCCGATGTCGATGATGAAGTCGACCTTGGGATCGAAGTGCAGCGCCGCCTTGAAGTGCGCGACCGTTTCGACGATGCCGAAGTCCGCTTTAATGGCCGCCTTGATGAGGTCCTCGCCGTAGCCGGTCGTCGCCGCGCCCGCGATGCGGATGCGCCCGCCCGCGAGCGAGTAGATCTCGCGCAGGCGCTCGACGACGATGTCCAGCGGCTGGCCGTTGTTGGACTGGTAGTGCTGGTATAAGAGCTTGCAGTCGGGCGTGATGAGCACGAGTTTGGTCGTCGTCGAGCCGCTGTCGACGCCCAGGTATGCGTCGCCGCGGTAGGTGCGGATGTCCTCGAAGGCGAGGTCGTGCGCCTTGTGGCGGGCGACGAAGGCGTCGTACTCGGCCACGCTCGCAAACAGCGGCTCGCCGGTGACGATATCGTCGCTGCCGGCGGCGTTTTGGATGCGCGAGACGATCTCGCCGATGGGCATGGGGTCGACGTTGGCGGCGTACAGCGCCGCGCCGATCGCCATGAAGGAAGGGGCGTTTTCGGGGAAGACGGCGTGCTCGTCGTCGAGCTTCAGCGTCTGTTTGAAGGCGCGCCGCAGCCCCTGCAAAAAGTAGAGCGGCCCGCCCAAAAAGAGCACCTTCCCCTTGATGCGCCGCCCCTGCGCCAGGCCGGCGACCGTCTGGTCGACGACCGCCTGAAAGATGCTGGCGGCGATGTCTTCCTTGCGCGCGCCCTGGTTCAGGAGGGGCTGGATGTCAGACTTGGCGAAGACGCCGCAGCGGGAGGCGATGGGGTACACCTTTTCCGCCCGCAGCGAGAGGGCGTCCATCTCGGGCACGGAGATATTCAAAAGGGTCGCCATCTGGTCGATGAAGGCGCCCGTGCCGCCCGCGCAGCTGCCGTTCATGCGCTGCTCGGTGCCGCCGGTGACGAAGATGATCTTGGCGTCCTCGCCGCCCAGCTCGACGGCGGCGTCCGCATCGGGATAATACTTGCGGATGGCGGTAAAGGCGGCCTGCACCTCCTGCACGAAGGGCACGCCGCTGCGCTCGGCAAGCCCCAAACCCGCAGAGCCCGTGATGCAGGCGCGGAAATCGTCGCCGAACTTTTCGCGCACGACGGCGAGCTGCGCGAGCACGCACTCCTTGACGCGCGCAAAGTGCCGCTCGTAGCTGGTATATAAAATTTCGAGCGACTCGGACAAGACGCTCACTTTGACGGTGGTCGACCCGACGTCGATCCCCATGAATTTTGCCATAGCGTTCCTCGGCGGCGGCAAATTTTGCTGCAGGCGCGCCGCCTTCCTTGCATATCTGTTTCCTTGTATTGTATCACAAACGCCGAAAAATGACAAGAAATCGCGCGCCGATTTTATGCCGCAATGGGCGCGATGTGCACAAAAAAAGGGCAAAAAATCCCCTTTTTGCCCCTTTTTGTCAAGAAATTTTGCAATGCGGCCCGCTGCGTTCGGGTAAGATCGACAGAAACCGCCCGCGAGGCTCCGCCTGCGGCGGCGCTACTGCGGCGCCTCCTTTGCGGCGGCACGGCGGTACTTGCGGCGGGTTGCGTCTCCCCCGCGCAGGTGGCGCTCGGCGAGGTTTTTATCCAAGACGCGGCGCACCGCCCGCCATGCGGCGAGGTCCACCCCCTTGAGCCGCTCGGTGACGTCTTTATGCACCGTCGACTTGCTCACGCCAAAGTGCGCGGCGCAGGCGCGCACCGTGCAGCCGGTATCCAAGATGTACTGCGCGCAGGCCAGCGCCCGCCGCTCCATATACTCCCACATAAAACGTTCCCCCTGCTCGCGTATCCGCGACGCTTCATTTTATGTCGAAAAATGGAAAATTAGAACGCCCGTCCGCGCGGGCGCCGGCAAAACAGAAGCGCGGCCGCAAAAAAAGAACAGGGCCGCAGGAAAAACTTCCTGCGGCCCTGCCCTCTGCAAGAGGAGGAAAAGGGGCTACTTTTACCCGTCTATACGGCGGTCAATGCCGTACTCAGGCTTTTACTGCGCTCTTTTTGTCGCGGATGAGGAACACAGACCAGACGACCAGGCCGCCGACGGCGAGCACGTCGATGACGACGAGCAGGGCGATCCACCAGGCGGTGCCTTCATTGCGGTTGGCGACGCCGACGGACGCGTTGAAGATGGTGTCGAGCGAATCTCTGTCGAAGGTATCCTGATAGTGGATGGTGTCGACCAGCGTGAACAGCACGTCGTGCGCCGATCTGCGTGCGCAGGCGATGTTGGTCGGGTCGGAGGTATCCGGCGCGCCGAGGGTGAAGCCCATCGGGTTGAGCCAGATGTCGTTGCCGGCGCGCAGGCCCTGTTCGGGGTTCATGGTGCCGGGATCGCCGCCCATCGACCAGTCGGTGACGACGGTGCCGCGGAAGCCCCATTCATTGCGCAGGATGTCGGTCAGCAGCGCGTAGTTGGCGCCCGTCCAGATGGAACCGAGGTTGTTGAAGGAGGACATGACCGCGTTGGAATGACCCTCTTTGACGGCGATCTCGAACGGCTTGAGGTACAGCTCGCGCAGCGCCTGCTCGGGCAGCCAGGTGTTCCAGTCGCGGCCGTTCGGGCCGGACTCGCTGACCACGAAGTGCTTCATGTAGCAGTACAGGCCGTTGATCTTGGCGCCGTGGATGACGTTGGCTGCCAGGTTGCCGGAGAGGATCGGGTCCTCGGAATAATACTCGTAGTTACGGGAGGTATAGTTGGTGCGGTGCAGGTTGATGCCCGGCGCATACCAGCCATTGATGCCCGTCATGCTCGCTTCCACGCCCATCGAAAGGCCCATCTGCAGCATCAGCTCTTTATTCCACGAGCAGCCGAGCAGGCACTCGCAGGGATAAGCCGTCCACGAATCGGTGACGGTCGAGCCGCCCCAGTCGCCGGAGAGGGAGTTGGTGTTGAAGCCCGCAGGGCCGTCGAAGTCTGCCTGGCGGGGCTTGCCGACGGAGTCGATCGCGGGGCTGAAGAAGCCGCTGTTGTTGACCAGGTTGAACAGGTCGGAGACGCTGATCTGGTTGAGGAGGGTCTCCCATTCGGGCGCGTCGTAATCGACGAGCGTCTCGAACAGGTCGAGGTTGTACTCGACGGTGTCGCCCGCGCCGGTCGTGGTCAGCATGAGCGCATCTGCGCCGTTGTTCACGCCCTGGGTAGGAGCGGTGTCCGTCTCATAGGTCGGGTCGTACCACTCGGCCGCGATGGTGTTGACTTCCTCGGCGTTGGTGGGCAGAGCCGCCTGCTCGTCGGGGAAAGTGCCCGCGAAGTCTGCGCGGGAGAGGTATTCCTGCGTCACGCCGGCGGTGCTGCCGTCGATGGGAACGCCCGCGTAGGCGTCTTCACCCGTGAAGCGCGCCTCGACCGTTTCACCGGTGACGGGGTCCTCGGTGAAGGCGATGTCGGCCGCGATCTCGAAGTCGACGGTGTTGTTTGCCATCTCGTCGCCGCCGTTCATCTTCAGCGTGTGCGAATCGGTGCGGAAGCTGATGGTGTAGGTGCCTTCATCCAGCTCGTAGGTAGCCTGTCCGTTGTTGTTGGCGTCCGTCGCGTCGAAGGAAGCCATGTCATACGCGGTGAAGGTGAGGGTGAGCTCCTGGCTCTGGCCGGGCTCGAGCTCGACCGTCTTGGCAAAGTCGAGCAGGTTGACTTCCGACTTCTCCACTTCGCCCTTGATATACTCGGGGGTGTAGTACAGTTCGACGACGTCTTTGCCGATCACGTCGCCGGTGTTGGTGACGAGCACCTTGACGGTGATGGTGGTATTCTTGTTGGCGTCGTTGAGTTCGCCGGCAGAGCCGAGGGCGACTTCATCTTCGCCGATGGTGACGCTGAGCAGATCCCACTCGAACTCGGTGTAAGAGAGGCCGAAGCCGAAGGGGAACTGCACCTGCTCTTCATAGCTGCTGCCCTGCGCCTCGAAGTAACCCTCGGCGTCGGCGGTCTCGTACCAACGGTAGCCGAAGTAGATGTTCTCCGAATACTGGATGTTGGTGCCGGAGTTGCCGCTACTGGCGCTCTCGGTGTTGTTGTACGCGGGGTCGTTGGAAGGATCGTACGAATAGAGGTCAGACAGTTTGCCGGAGGGGCTGAACTGGCTGCCGTCCAACTTTTCGCCCTTGAGGATCTCGCCGATGGCGATGGCGCCCGACTGGCCGGTCAGGCCGACGTACATGGCGGCGTCGACGTTTTCTGCATCGAGGAAGCCGCAGTGCATCGCGTTGGAGGTGTTGAGAAGCACGATGACCTTGCCGAAGCGCGCGGTCACTTCATCGAGCAGCTCCTGCTCGGGATCGGTGATCTCGAGGTAAGTCTTGTCCGGGTTGACGGCGCCCTGCGTCTGCTGGTGCGGCTGCTCGCCGATGTTTTCGCCGCCCAGGCGGCTGAACACGACGATGGCGACGTCGGAATACTCTTCTGCCTGGTCGAACTGCGCGGCGGTGAGGTCGGGCTCGTCCAGCCAGTAGGCGTTGTCTGCGGTGCTGCCGCGGCCAACGTTGAAGTTATCGTAGATGGCCTCGAGCTCGGTGTTGTACTCGATGCCGTTCTCCGTCAGCGCGTCCTGCAGGGTGATCGCCTTGCTCTCGGCGATGGTCGAAGAGCCGGAACCGATACCCTTCATCAAAAACCCGTCGAAAGACGCGGCATCGGAAGGGTCATAGGCGCTGAAGCCGAAGAGGTTGACTTTGAGTTCGTCGTCGCTGAGGGGCAGGGCGGGCTCGCCGTCTGCATCCTCCTGGTTCTTGAGCAACACGATGCTGTCCTCACCCAGCGTGCGGACGAGCTGGTCGCTCTGCTGCAAGGTCTGCTGCATTTCTTCGCTTTCGAAGTCGACCACGAGACCGCCCGTAAAGAGGTTGGTGATGGCGCCCGCGAAGATGCCTGCCGCGACGTTTGCCACGATCAGGATGGCCAAAAGGACCGCGATGATCGGGAAACAGATCGCTCTCTGCTTATTTTTTGTCATAACAAACATTCACTCCTATCTAAGTTAAATTTGTTTTTTGCCGGTGTGTTCCTACATCTTGTGTCTTGGTTTTGATCTCCTCCTCTTCTCCGTAAGCCTCCTCTTGCGAAAGAATGGCTGCGGACCCTTGCCCGCAATGGTACACTTATTATAGCAAGCAAAAAATTTTTATCAATAAATTCTCTTTTTTGGTCGATTTCTTTGCATACTTTGCAGTTTTTGTTTATTTGGTTCGTTTTGCTTTGCAAAACAGCGGGCGCCCCTACCTGTAAAGTACGCAAAAAAACCGACCGAAAATGCAAAAGGTATAGACAATTCGCGCGCGACATTTTACAATAGGTTTGATAGAGTGTAGAATTTTGCCTTATAGCGTATAAAAAATTTTGCCAATAGCTTTACAGCCGCCCCGCCGTATCGTATAATAAGAGCGAGGGGCGGCATAAACCGTGCGAGGGAAATATGATACGAATTGCCATTGTCGAGGACGACGCCTCTTTCCGAGCGACGCTGGTCGAATACCTGCACCGCATCGAACAGGGGAGCTGCGGGGAAGTGAGCTTTCACATCGACCAGTTCGGCGACGGGCTGTCCTTTTTAGACGCCTACCGCTCTGATTACCGCATCGTGCTCATGGATATCGAAATGCCCTACATGGACGGCATGAAGGCGGCGCAAAAGTTGCGCGAGCTGGACGAGACGGTGTGCCTGATCTTTATCACCAACATGGCGCAGTACGTCTTTAAGGGATACGAAGTGAGCGCGCTCGACTTTATCTTGAAGCCCGTCACCTACGAGACGTTCGCCTTCAAGATGGCAAAGGCGGTCGCCGCGGCGAACAAGTTCGGGCGGCAGGACAAGATGATCAAGACGGACAACGGCTTCGTGCGGGTGGACATCGCCGATATCTGCTACATCGAGGTGGCCCAGCACAAGCTGCGCTACCATATGCTGAGCGGCATCCTCGAAGTTTGGGGCATCATGGCCAAGGCGGAGGAGGAGTTCGCCCCCTACGGCTTTGCGCGCTGCAACGTCAGCTACCTCGTCAACCCGCGGTACGTTTCCGAGATCCGCGGCGACTATGTGCGCGTGGCGGGCAACGACCTCAAGATCAGCCGCTCGTATAAAAAAGATTTTTTACAGAAGATGATGCTCTACTACAGCCAGAACGGAGGCGGCACCGCGCAGTGACGGCCGCATGCGCACGGCCGGACAGGGCGGCCGCGCGCCGAAGAGGGGGAACCAACGGATGTCGGAGTTGACGATCATTCTCTATCGCTTCTCGATGGCCTTCGCGCCGCAGCTTTGGATCGCGGAGATGCTGTTTGCGCACAAACACGTGCGGCGCAAGTATTTTTGGCTGCGCGCCGTCGCCTTCGGCATCCTCTTTTCCGTCCTGCCCGAGCTTTTGCCGAACACCTACTTCTGCCCCTGGCTGACGGTGGCGGGATGGATCCGCCTGAGCTACCCGCTGCTCTTTCTGCTCTCGCTGCTCGGTCTGTTTTTCTGTTGCAAGGCGCCCTTTTTAGACCTGTTGTTCATCGCGACGGCCGCCTACGCCCTGCAGAACGGTTCGTTCAGCGTCACCGAATTCGTGCGGCTCAACCTCGACTCCCCCCTCGCTGCCGCGCTGCTGACCATCGCGATCATGGCGGTATGCTACGCCTTCTTTTACCTGCTGATCGTGCGCAACCTGCGCCGCTACGGCAGCGTCGGCTTCCACGGGCTGCCACTGCTCACGTTCAGCCTGCTCACACTCGTCATCGCATACCTGATGAATATGTACATGCAGGCCTTCGAGCGGGCGAGCATCTCGGCGCGCGTATTCAATATCATCGCCGACATGCTGCTGCTCGTCTGCCTGTTCGACCTCTTCCACGTCACCCGCATCCGCCGCGACGCAGACGTCACCGAACAGCTGCTCAAACTCTCCGAGCAGGAGCTGGACCTGACGCAGGAAAACATCGAGATCATCAACCGCAAGTGCCACGACCTGAAACACCAGCTGAGCGCCTACGACGCCGCCGACGACGCCGACCGCGCCGAATACCTCGACGAGATCAAGCGCTCTATCCTCATCTACGACTCGTCTATCCAGACGGGCAACAAGGCGCTGGACGTGGTGCTGATGGAAAAGAAGCTGCTGTGCAACAAGCTGCATATCGACTTCTCCTTCATCGTGGACGGCGAAAAGCTCGCCTTTATGAAGAACAGCGACCTGTTCAGCCTGTTCGGCAACGCGCTTGACAACGCCATCGAGAGCCTGCGCGAAGAGAAGCCGGAAAGCCGCGTGCTGACGCTGAAGGTGACGGGCAACGGCAGCATCACCAATATCTGCCTCGAAAACTACTGCTCGAAGGTGCTGCACTTTGAAGACGGGCTGCCCGTATCGACCAAAGTAAACGACGGATACCACGGCTTCGGCATGAAGAGCATCCGCTTCATCGTGCAGAAATACGACGGCCAGATGCTCGTCTATAAAAAGGACAACCGCTTCGTGCTGGAGATCTTGTTCACATAGCCCCCGCGGGCGCGCCGCTCGGCGCGCCCTATTTTGCGCCCTTTTCCCTTCCGCGTGCCCCTGCGCGGCTGCGGCGCGCCGCTCGGCGCGCCCTTTTTTGCGGGCTGCGCCGAAGGCGGGCCTCCTTCCCCTCCGAACAAAAAAATACGCGCGGGTAACGCCTCCCGCGCGAAAGAGATGTTTTTTGAATTTGTTGCAAGCGGCAATGCCGCGCCTGCCCCTGCCCTCCCCTTCGCCCCGCGGCTTATGGGGAGGCCGACCGCCACAAAAAAATACAGAAACGACAGAAAACGGGCCCCGCGATGCGGGGCCCGTCCTGTTTTTGTTGTCTGCGCGGCCTTGCGGCGCGCGCGGGAAAGCGGCGTTATTCTGCCTTTTCCTTCTTGTCCTTCTTGAACGCCTTGACGATCACGCAGACGCCCCAGATGACCAAGCCGGCGGCGATGACGCAGTCAGCGACGGTCAGCAAGGTGGTCCACAGCGGCGGGTTGTAGCCGATGATCTCGCCCACCATCGCATTGGAGTTGACGACGGTGTACGCGGTGTTCTTGAAGCACTTCTGCAGGATGTACACGTCCGCCGCGGAGGACTCGTCGCACCAGCTTCTCGGCTGGGTGGCGAGGTTGAGGTCGCCGCCCGCATAAGCCATCTGGCGGGAGTTCATGTACGCGGGGATGGTGTTGAAGTCGCACAGCACGGTGCCCTGGAAGCCCCACTCTTCGCGGAGGATCTCAGTGAGCAGGCGATAGTCGCCGCCCGTCCAGCGGGTGCCGATGCGGTTGAAGGAGGTCATCAGCGCGCGGGAGCCGCCTTCCTTGACGGACATCTCGAAGGGGCGCAGATAGATCTCGCGCAGAGACTGCTCGGTCAGCCAGCTGCAGTCGCCCGAAATGGAGCGGTGCGTCTCCTGCTCGTTGGCAGCGAAGTGCTTGATGAAGGTGAACACGCCCTTCGAGCGGCAGCCGGCGACCTGGTTGGCACCGATGCGGCCGGACAGGAAGCCGTCTTCAGAGTAGTACTCGAAGTTACGGCCGCCGAACGGGCTGCGGTGGATGTTCATGCCGGGGGCATACCAGCCGGAGTACGGGGTCTTGTCTCCCTTCTCGTTGCCGACGATGCCCTCATCGCCGACCATCTGGCCGAAGCGATAGGCGACGTCTTCGCTCCACGTGGTCGCGACGAGCGTCTCGCAGCAATAAGAAACGGTGTCATAGAAGCGGACCTGGTCCATGAAGCATGCCCAGCCGACAGGGCCGTCTGCGCAGTTGACGCGCGGGAAGCCGATCGATTCGATGGGCTGGATGACGTAGCTGGCATAGTCGTACTGGTATGCCATGTCAGCGACGGAGGGCTGCTCGATGAAGGCCTGCCAGCGCTCGTCGTCGTAATCGACGTACGGGTTGCCGTCTTCATCGCGGACGAATTCGCCGTTCTCATCGAAGAGCAGCGAGCGCAGGGTGATGCCGGCGTCCTCTTCGGTGATGGGCATCTCGATGCTGCTGAAGTCGGTGGGGTTGTTGTGGCTGACGTCCTGCAGCGCGGCGAGCAGCTCGCTGCTGCCCTGGCGCTCGGCTTCCGTCGGGCTGACGGGGAAGGTCCCCTCCCAATCGGTGCGGGAGAGCACCGTCTCGAGGCCGGTGTCCGAATTGAAGTCGGCGTCCGCACAGTCGGTGTAGCGGTTGACGACGGGGTTGCCGGTGACGGGGTCCTCGGTATAGAGGATGTCGGAGGCGACGGTGAAGGGGATCTCGAACTGCACGTCGTGCGCGTTGGAGGCGATGTACAGCGCGTAGTCGCTGCTCGCATCCAGTTCGTAACCCTTGTTGCCGTTGCCGTTCTGGTCCTTATAGTCGTACGAGGCGAGGTAGTACGGGTCGAAGGTCAGGGTGACCGTCTCCGATTCGCCCGGTTCGAGCAGGCCGGTCTTGGCGAAGCCGACCAGGACGACGTGCGACTTTTCGATCTCGCCGTCAAAGTACGGGGCGTGGCCGTACAGCTGCACGACCTCTTTGCCCGCGTAGTCGCCGGTGTTGGTGACGGTCACGGAGACGTCGTACGAGCCGGTCTTTTCGATGGAGACGCCGCGGATGGCAGAGTCGTCATCGATCGCCCACTCGAAGGTGGTGTAAGAGAGGCCGTAGCCGAAGGGGTAGACGACGTGTTCGTTGTACCACGCCTCGTCCTCCGCGCCGCGCGTCTCGTAGTAGCGGTAGCCGACGTAGATGCCCTCTTCGTAGTCGACGAAGTAGTACGGAGACTCTGTGGAGACAGAGAAGACGTACTGGTCGCCGCCGGGGGTATTGCCGACTTTGGTGATGCGGTTGTCGCCGAAGTTCATCCAGGTGGGATCCTGCTTGAAGTCGGTGGCGTAGGTATCGGCGAGGTGGCCGGAAGGGGTCACCTGCCCGTTGAGGATGCGGCCGACGCCGTAGGTGCCGGACTCGCCGGGCATGCCCATCCAGATAGCTGCGTCGATCTTAGAAGGATCGATCTCGTAGCCCTTCTGGGTGACGTAGGGGCTGTCCTCTTCGAGGAAGCCGAGCTCGAGGGCGTTGCCGCTGTTGATGAGGATGATGACCTTGTCAAAGCCGGCGTCGCAGACGGCGGCGATGAGGTCTTCTTCATTGGCGTCCAGCTGCAGGAAGTGGTCGTCTTCGTTGCGGTAGCCGGTCGCGCCGCGCATCAGGCGGGGCAGGTCGAAACCTTCGCCGCCGATACGGGTGATCACGACGATCGCAGCGTCGCTGTACTCGCTGTAGCTGCTCTTCACGGCGTCGTCGTACATGCTCTGCGGCGTCTCTGCCGTGGAGAGGATGACGGTGTCGCCGTCGTCGAGGTTTGCGCTGTTCGCCGCGCGGACGGGGCCGGAGCGGCCGGTGTCGTTATAGAACTCGCGCAGCGCGGGGTTGAGGTCGTAGCCCGCAGCTTCCAACCCGGTGTACAGGTCGGTCGCGTTGGAGGTGTTCGCGCCGCCCGAACCGGATCCGCCGAAGGCGAGGTTGACGCTGTTCTTGCCGAAGACGGAGATCTTCGGGTTTGCAGAGACAGACGAGTCGCTGACGGGCGTCGCGATCGGGAGGGCGTTGTCCTTATTTTTCAGGAGCACGGAACCCTCTTCCACGATCTCCTGGTTCATGTCGCGGGCGGCGTTGTACACCTCGTCCTTAGACGTGAAATTGGTCGTGTAGGCGGGCTCGGTGCCGGGCGCATAGATCGCCGTAGGGCCGCCGAGCACGAGGTTGAACACCTCGTACAACAGCGGGCTGTACGACAGCACGTTCACCACGACGAGGATGATGGCGATGATGGGCGCCACGATCAGCCACACGCGGGACGCGATGCAGTTCCAAATTTTCTTCAAATCAATTACCTCCCCCTATTCGGGATCAATCATAGATCTTCGGCAGACCGACCTTTGCCGCCCAATCGAGCACGGCGGAGGTCTGGATCTTCAGGCAGTCGACCAGCGGCGCTGCAGAAGTCATCGTCGTACCGGCAAGCTGATCGGTGTTGTTCGTCATCAGGGAAATAATATTGGAGCCCTCTTTCAACTGCACGTTCTCCGCAATCACATAATCTTCAAACGGCAATGCATACAAATTATCGACATCGACAACGCCGCCGCCCGGGGCAGGAACATCTTCAAAAGCAATTTCATAAGGAAGAGATTCGTTGTTGAGCGACACCTGATATGTACTGTCATCGATCGTGATATCGCGGTACTCTGCCGACAGACGCAGGATAATGGTTGCATCATCGACATCGCGGTCGCTGATAATAGTGAACGTCAAAGTGCAGCCGACTTCGTACTGATAACCGACAAACTGATCGCCGCTGGCTCCAAAGCCCTCAGCCGTCTGAATCATGCCGCTGCCCGTTGCCGTACCGGACAGGCCGGGGCCGGACTTGCCGTCGAGGTTGGTGTTTTCCGCCTCGAAGACGTACTCGTATCTGCCGTCGCTCAGCGCGGTATCGGGGATAGACGCCGCATCAAACTCCCAGCCCGCATACACGGTGGTG
>CASEIS010000088.1 GCA_949287895.1 uncultured Bacillota bacterium | reverse complement strand
CGTCATCCTCATCGTCTGAACGGAGGCGGCATGGAAATCGATGTGATCTTCAAAATCGCGGCGGTCGGCATCATCGTGACCATCGTCTGCCAGATCCTCAAAAAATCGGACAGGGAGGACATCGCCACCATCGTCAGCCTGGCGGGGCTGATCATCGTGCTGACCGTCGTGTTGGATATGGTCGTCGGCCTGTTCGATTCTATCCGCGGGATCTTCGACCTGTTTTAGCGATGGAACTCGTCCGCATCCTCGGCGTCGGCCTCGTGACGGCGGTCGCCGCGCTGCTGCTTCGCCCCAACAAGCCCGAACTTGCCTTCGCCGTCACGATCGCGGGTTCCGCCGTCGTCCTGCTCTTTGCCGTCGAGCTTGCGGCGGATACCTTCGGCGTCTTTGCCGAGCTCGGCGAGCAGACGGGCATCGACAGCGAGCTGATCAAGATCATTTTGAAGATCGTCGCCATCGGCTATCTCGTCGAGTTCGCCGCGGGCATCGTGGAGGACTTCGGCGCAAAGAGCGTCGCAGACAAGCTGGTCTTTGCGGGCAAAGTCGTCATCTTCTCCGTCTCCCTGCCCATACTGCGCGCGATGGTCTCGCTGATCGCGGCGTTTTTGGAGTTTGTATGAAGGTGTTGCTGCTGAAAAAGAGGCGCGCTGCGCTGCCGCCGCTCTGCGCGTGCCTGTTGCTCGCGGCGCTGCTCTTGTCTTTTCCGTTTTTGCCCGCTTCGGCGGCCGAACCGGAGGGAGAGGCGGAGGAGGGGGCGCAGGAGGAGCTGCTCGGCAACATCGAGGAGATGCTCGGCGGGTTGGACACGGACGCGCTGCAATCGTACCTCGATTCGCTGACCGAAGAGCAGCGGGAGGCTTTCGGCGGCAGCGTGACGGACAAGATCATGGCGGTGATCAGCGGCGACTACGCCATCGACTACGAGAGCGCGCTCGGGGCGATCGGCGGGCTGGTCTTTGACGGCCTGATCGGGATGCTGCCCGCCTTCTGCTCCATCTGCGCCGTCGCCATCCTGTGCGGGCTGCTCGGCAGCTTCCGCAGTTCCTTTGCCGAAGGGGGCACGGCGCGCGTCATCTATTTTGTCGGCTATGCCGCCATCCTCGTGCTGCTGCTCTCTTCGCTGACGAACGTCATCGAAGACAGCGTCTCCGCGGTCGGCTCCATGCAGGCGCAGATGCAGGCGGTCTTTCCGCTTCTTCTCACCCTCATGGCGACGAGCGGCGGCAGCGTCTCCGTCGCCGTCTACCAGCCGGCCGTCTTATTTTTAAGCGAGGTCATCGTTTCCGTCGTCGCGGGCGTCGTCTTTCCGCTCGCCTCCCTCATCTGCGTGCTGCACATGGTCGGAAACATGAGCGCGCAGGTGCGGCTGCGCAATTTTTCGGCGCTGTTCGCGAGCGTCATCAAGTGGGTGCTCGGCGTGGCGCTGGCCGCCTTTACCGTCTTTTTGACGGTGCAGGGCATCACTTCGGCGACGTACGACGGCCTCTCCTTCAAGGCTGCAAAGTATGCGGTCAGCAACTCGGTGCCCATCATCGGCAGCTTTTTGGGCAGCGGG
>CASEIS010000087.1 GCA_949287895.1 uncultured Bacillota bacterium | reverse complement strand
GATGATGCCGTCGCGCGAGCACTTTCTCTTGAAACGGCGCAGCGCGCTGTCGATGGACTCGTTTTCTCCGACTCTGATCGTGGACATTCCTCTCTACCCTCCTTCGCCTAAAGCACTTGATCGAACGTATCTATTTTAATAAAAAGGCGGCTTTCTGTCAAGCCATTTGCGCGGGGGTGGGAAAATTTTTTCGCCGCGGCAATATTTTCCTCCCCGCCGCGGGCTGCCCGCCCTTGACAAACGGCCATACGCACGGTATAATGATTCTACAAACGAAAGAGCTTCATCGCTTATTTCAATTTTCGTTTGCCCGCACTGCGGGCAAGGAGCTACTATGGAAACAGACCGCAACGCCCCCGAGGGCGAAGAGATCCGCAGGCAGGAAACGGCCGCGGAAGAACTGACGGTACAGCCGCAGGAAGCGGCGGAAGAATTTGTGCCGGCGCAGGAAACCGCACAGCAGCCGCGCAGCGCGCAGGAGACGGCATTGGAGAGTGCCGCGCGTGCGCGGCACGAGGCGAACACCTTGCAGAAAAAGCTGCTTTGGCCGAACATCGCGATCTTGATCATCGCGCTGGCGGCAGGGCTCTCGCTGCTGCTCGGGCCGTGGCTGGACGTGCGCGTACAGATCGACGAGCCGCTGGTACAGGAGCTGCTGGAGACGGCGGACCTGGGCAGCGACGAGGAGATCGCGCGCTTTGTACTGAAAGACGTGCAGACGGAGGTGCGCGTTTCGGTGACGCCCGCCTCCCTGCTGCAGGCGGGCATGGCCGACGGCCGCAGCGGCCTGCGCGACCTCGTCAATTACGCCCTGCGCGACGTGACGCAGGCGGTGGCGAGCATCGGCAAGCAGGTACTGCCCGCCGCCATCACGCTGGCCGTCGCCGAGACGGTCACCCTGCCCGAGGGCATGACGTATGAAGACCTCGATACGACGGTGTTCAACGAGACCATCGAGCTGCTCGACGCGCAGAAGCCGGCCGAGGCGAAGGACTCCTTCATGGCCGCGGTCGACACCTTTGCGAGCGACTCGCTGGGCATGGAGATCGACGACGAGACGCGCGCGGAGATCGAATCCATCTACGACGAGGCGATCGGGCTGATGACGGTGGACGGCGAATTTTCCTTCGCGCGCCTGCCCGACGCGGCGCAAGTGCTGCTGGATAAGTACGGGAACGGCGCGCAGCTGCCCGCGCTCGCGGCGAAGTCCGCCGCGAGCGGCACGGCCGCCCGAGCGGACGAGGCGGACGACTCCCTCTTTGCCATCCTCGAAGACCCCGGCCGCTACGTCGACCAACTGGACGAAGATACGGCGCAGCTGCTCAAGACCGTCTGCCTCGCCGCGGGCATCGCGATGTACGCCTTTGCCGCCCTGTGGCTGATCTTGGCGATCTTCGCGCTCGTGCACATCTTCACCCCCAACAAAAAGGTGGCGATGTGGTATGTGAAGGCGTTCGGGCTGCTGCCCTTCCTGCTGTTCGTGGCGCTGCCCATCGTCGCGCTCGCGGTGCTGCCCTCCTTCGTGGCGGAGATGCCTGCCGTCGCGGCATCCTTCCTGGGCATGACCGTCGTATCCGTCGTGTGCTATGTGGCGCTGTGGCTGGTGTCCATCTTTTGGTGCCACCCCATCAAAAAGCGCATCGCCGACGCGGAGGAAGAGCGCCGCTACGCCGAGCGCGCCGCCGCTTAAAGCAAATACCGACAACGAACAAGGCCTCCCGCACCGGACAGGTGCGGGAGGCCTTTTGTTTCCCGTTCGGGAGGGAACCGAAGGGGTGCGGGCATATCCGGCGGGCGGCGCGGGCAGGCGCGCCCTCCGCTCACTTTTCGTCGAGGTCGAGGTAGGTGACGGGGTCGACACTCTCGCCGTTCAGGGTAACTTCGAAGTGCAGGTGCTCCCCCTCGTTGTACTCGTTGCCCATCGCGTCCGCCGCGGCGGAGACGGTGCCGATCAGGTCTCCCCGCTCGATGTTGCCGCCCACGCGCAGGTCGGGGGAGACGTCGAGGGAGGCATACTCGCTCTTGAGGCCGTTGCCGTGGTCGATGACCACCTTGCCGCCCTCGAGCAGGGTGTCGGTGATGCTCTCGACCCGCCCGCCATAGGCAGCCGTCACGCTCGTGCCCGCGGGGGCCTTGAAGTCGACGCCCGTGTGCAGGTTATAGCGGTTGAGAGTAGAGTTGTACCAGAAGGTGTACGCCGTGCCGACCGTGGCGCCCTGTACGGGCAGGGCAAAGACGACCTCCGCGCTGCCCGGCTGCTCTTCTTCGTCGTCATCGTCGTCCGGCGTGTCGTCCGGCTGTTCGACGGGGCCGGGCTCGTCCAGCGTGCCCGGCTCTTTGGGCAGGGTGAAGGCGACGATGAGCACGATGGCCGCCGCGACGAGCAGCGCGCCGCCCGCGATGAGCAGGGTATAGAGCGTCTTTCGTTTGATCTTGACCGGCGAGGTCGCCGGGGTCTTGTTTTCGTTCATAGCTGTTCCTCCATTATTTTTTAGAGTTGTCGGCTCTGATTTTTGACCGTCTGCCGAAATTTATACGCGGAAAGAAAAATTTTTTTCGGGAAACGGCGCGCCCTTCATCGCTCAATAGCCGCCGAAGATGAGCGGGCTGCCGATGCAAGCCCCCTCGCCGCGCACCGCGATATGCAGGTTGACGGGCATCCCGTCAAGCCATACGCCGCCGCCCAGCGCGGGGGCGCTGTAGTAGTAGTTGACGACCTCCCCTGCCCGCTCGGTAAAGAGCAGCCGCGCGCCGTACCGCCGCGCCTGCGCGAAGGCGCTCTCCGCATCGGCGTAGTACGCGCTCTCCCCGCTGCGGCCTGCGAGCGCCGCGCGGACGAAGGGAGCCTCGGCGGCGGAGGCGAGCACCATACGCGCCTGCGACGAAGCCCCGCCCGCATAAAAGAGGTAGCGCTGCGCGCCGGGGAAGAGCAGGCCGCCGCACAGCATCTGCGGCAATACGAGCATCGCCGCGCACAGCGCGGCCAGGAGCAAAGCGGCAAAAAATCGGCGAACCATACAAAAAACGCCTCCGAAACGATTCGGAAGCGTTATTGCCGCAAAAACATCATTTCATGCAAAAAAGCGTGAATTTTTTTATTCAATTTATACGCACAAACTCGTCGTCGCTCGCCGCTCCGCAAAAAATCAAATTCTCAAATCGCCTGAAAAAGGCAAAACCACGCTTTTGCCTTTTTCCCCCAATTTGCCGAAAGGCTTTCGGGGGAAAGGTGAAGCCGCCGCGCGCTATCAAAGGCGTGCGCCTAAAAGCGCGGCGGCGAGGAAAACCCCGCGGCCAGCGCCCCGCGCGCGCCCGCGGGGTTGTCTTAAAATCGGAAGAATTTCTTTTGTCAGCTCAAAAGAAATTTTGTGAACACTATTGCTTCCCCTTCTTCCCCAGCGGAATGTGGGCGCAGGCGTTGACGGTGAGGTCGGAAAAGTTGCCCGCGCGGTACTGCATCAGCCCTTCCGCCGCGATCATGGCGGCGTTGTCGGTGCAGTACTTTTTTTCGGGCAGGACGAGGCGGATGCCCGCTTGGGCGCACTGCGAAGCGAGCAGCGCGCGCAGGTAGCCGTTGGCGACGACGCCGCCGCCCGCCGCGATGGTG
>CASEIS010000086.1 GCA_949287895.1 uncultured Bacillota bacterium | reverse complement strand
CGCGGCCGTTTCCGCGGCCGCCCGCACGCGTGCGGGCGGCGCTGCCGCCGCGCAGGCGGCAGCCTGCGCGGCGGAACTCATACACAAAATAGCCGCCACTGCCAAAAATGCGGCGAGTTTTCGACAAATTGCGCCCATTTGCACACCCCTTCGACAGCAGTATGCCCGCCGCCGCCCCTTTTATGCCGCAAAGGCACGCGGGGCGGCAAAAAAGCCCGCATCGCTGCGAGCCGCGTTCTGCACCGTTGCAGAATGGTTTGGAAGCAGATTTTTGGGCGCGGGAAGAAGGCCCGCCCGCGGGCGGCACTTCAGCCCTCCTTCTTTTTGCGGGGAGCGGGGCGGCAGATCTTGCCGCCGGAGATGCGGATCTTGCGCACCTCCCGCCCGAAGAGCACCTTTTCGGTATGGGTGCAGGTGAGGATGGCCTGCACATCGCCGAGCTCTGCGAGCAGCTTGCGGCGGCGGGCGAGGTCGAGCTCGCTCATCACGTCGTCGAGGATAAGCACGGGCGGCTCGCCCGAGAGGCGGCGGAAGATCTCGACCTCTGCCAGCTTGATGGCGAGGGCGGCGGTGCGCATCTGCCCCTGCGAGCCGTACACGCGCGCCTCCTTGCCGCCGAGGGCGATCTTGAGGTCGTCGCGGTGGGGGCCGGAGGCGGTGAAGCCGAGGCGGACATCTCGCTCGTAGTTTTCGGAAAACTCGCGCAGCAGCGCCTGCTCGATCTCCCCTTCCTCCCCCGCGTACTTGCGCTCGGAGGAGATGGACAGCTGCTCTGCCCCGTCGGTCAGGCGGGCGTGCCGCTCGGCGGCGAGGGGGGAGAGCATGGCGATGTACTCGCCGCGGCGGCGGACGATCTCGGCGGCGTAGCGGCACAGCTGCGCGTCCCACACGGGGAGCGTCTCGAAGACGAGGGAGAGGTCGCGGTTTTTCAGCAGCGCGTTGCGCTGCTCGAGGATCTTGTTGTAGCGCACGAGGGCGGTATAGTAGCTGCGCGACATCTGCGAGATGGACACGTTGAGGAAGCGGCGGCGCTCCTCCGGGCCGTCCTGCACGATGCGCAGTTCACTCGGGCTGAAGAAAACGCCGTCGATGTTGCCGAGCAGGTCTGCGTTGCGCGCGATCTTGCTGCCGTTGATGCGGATCTCGCGGCGGCTCTCGAAGATGTCCGCCTCGATGCGCACGCTGCCGAAGCGCGTCTCGGCGAGGGCGGCGATGTACGCCCCCTCCTGCCCGGCGCGGATCATCTGCTTATCTTTGCGGGCGCGCGGAGACGTGCCCGTGCACAGATAAAAGACCGCCTCGGCGCAGTTGGTCTTGCCCTGCGCGTTGCGGCCGTACAAGACGTTGATGCCGTCGTCGAACTCGAAGGTCTCGTCCTCGTAATTTCTGAAATTTTTGAGCGTCAAAGTCCGTATCCGCATCTCTACACCGCAAAAAGCAAAGATTTTCCGCACGAATTTACGGCGTTTTAGCTTGTTTTTCCCGCCGTTTTATATTATAATAAGGAGGCATTCTTGTTCGGGCGGGGCGGCCGCTGCGCCGCTTGCCCGCTTCTTTATTATACCATATTTTACGCAAAAAGACAAAGTGTTGGAGGTGCATATGTCCGAAAACAATCCGTATTCGATCTTGTGGCGGCAGATCTTGGAGACGCTGCAGGCAAGCCTTTCCCCTATAACCTACAACACCTATATCTCCAAGCTGGTCCCTGTGGATGTGGAAGGCACCAAGATCGTACTGCGGACGGACACAGAGTTTTTCGCCAACTACATCGGCAAAAACCTGACCGACAAGATGAAGGAGGCCTTCAAAAAGGCGGGCACAGGCATCACCGACTTCGAGCTGGTGGTGGACGGCAGCGACGACGTCATCTTTTCGAGCATCGACGACGAGGCGGACGAGGACTTCGCGGCGGCGAGCGTAGACCCGCGCTTTACATTCGACTCTTTCGTGGCGGGCAAGAGCAACGAGTTCGTGTTCGCGGCGGCAAAGGCGGTCGCCAAGGCGCCCGGCTCCGGCTTCAACCCCCTGTACATCTACGGCGCGTCCGGTCTCGGCAAGACGCACCTGTTGCAGGCGATCGCCAACTACATCGCCGTGCACAGGCCCTCGCTGCGGGTGCTGTACACCACCTGCGAAAAGTTCATCAACGAGCTGATCGACTCCATCTACCTCAATAAGGGCAACAACCGCGACCGCCAGGCGCGCTTCCGCAACCGCTACCGCAGCGTAGACGTGCTGCTCATCGACGACGTGCAGTTCCTCGCCAAAAAGCAGGCGGTGCAGGAGGAGCTGTTCCACACCTTCAACGCGCTGCAGGCGGACAACAAGCAGGTGGTGCTGACCTCCGACGTGCCGCCCAAGGAGATCGCGACGCTGGAAGAGCGGCTGCGCACCCGCTTTGAAGGGGGCCTGATCGCCGACATCCAGCCGCCCGACGCCGAGACCAAGATCGCCATCCTCAAACAGAAGGCGTACGAGCGCAAGGCGGTGCTGCCGCCAGACGTGCTCGAATTTTTGGCGCGCGACTCGGGAACCGACGTGCGCACCCTCGAGGGGCGGCTGACGAAGGTCATCTTCGCGAGCAAGCTGCACGAAAAGCCCATCACCCTCGAACTTGCGGCGACGGCGCTCAACGAGGCGGTCAGCGAGGAGCACGAGGCGATCACGGCGGACAAGATCATCGCGGCGGTGTGTTCCTTTTATAAACTGGAAAAGGACAAGCTGCTGGGCAAGAGCAAGAAGAAGGAGCTCGTGCAGCCGCGGCAGATCTGCGCCTACCTCATGTGCGAGATCCTCAACATCCCGCTGGTATCCATCGGCGAGGCGCTGGGCGGACGCGACCACACGACCGTCATCCACTCGCGCGAGAAGGTGGCGAACCTCGTGAAGATCAACGACCACTTCGCCAAAGAGGTGGAAGATATCCGCAACATCATCCTCAAACAGTGACCGCGCGGCTGCGCGGCGAGCGGAAGGCATTGTGCGCGGCGCAGTGCCTTCCCTTTTCTTAAAAGAAGGCTTTTTATGGACGTGACCAACAGATTTACGACAGACGGATACGGCGCCGTGGTGGTGGGCGCGGGGCACGCGGGCTGCGAGGCGGCGCTCGCCCTCGCGCGGACGGGCATCGAGACGCTGCTGCTCTCCCTCAACCTCGACAGCATCGCCTTTATGGCGTGCAACCCCTCGGTGGGCGGCACGGCGAAGGGGCACCTCGTGCGCGAGATCGACGCGCTGGGCGGCGAGATGGGCGTCAACGCCGACAAGACGGCGCTACAGATGCGCATGCTCAACGCGGGCAAGGGCGCGGCGGTGCAGAGTTTGCGCTCGCAGGCGGACAAGCACGCCTATCACGCGCAGATGAAGCGCACGCTGGAAAACACGCCGCACCTGACCATCCGCCAGAGCGAGGCGGCAGAAATTTTGACCGAAAACGGGAAGGTGTGCGGCGTGCGTACCACCTACGGGGAGGTCATCTCCGCGCGGGCGGCAGTGCTGGCGACGGGCGTGTACCTCAACGGCGCCGTCATCGCGGGTGAGTTCCGCCAGAGCTCGGGGCCCAACGGCTTCGCCCCCGCGACCGAGCTGACCAAAAACCTGATCGACCTCGGCTTCACCGTGCGGCGGTTCAAGACGGGCACCCCCGCGCGCATCGACGGGCGCACCATCGACTATACCAAGTGCGAGGTGCAGGAGGGCGACCCGACGGTGTATCCCTTCTCCTACCTCTCCGACGGGGTGCCGCAAAAGCAGACCCCCTGCTATTTGACCTACACCAACGAGCGCACGCACGCCATCATCCGCGCCAATCTGCACCGCTCCCCCCTCTTTTCGGGCATGATCAAGGGCACAGGCCCCCGCTACTGCCCCTCCATCGAGGACAAGGTGGTGCGCTTTGCAGACAAGGAGCGGCACCAGATCTTCCTCGAGCCGGAGTGCGCGGACTCGAACGAGGTGTATGTGCAGGGGATGAGCTCCTCCCTCCCCCACGACGTGCAGCGGGAGATGTACCGCACGGTGCCCGGGCTGGAGCACGCGCGCATCATGCGCTACGCCTACGCCATCGAATACGACTGCATCGACACCCTCGACGTGCAGCCCACCCTCGAAAGTAAAATTGTGGAAGGGCTGTACACGGCCGGGCAGATCAACGGCACCAGCGGCTACGAGGAGGCGGCCGCACAGGGGCTCGTCGCGGGGCTGAACGCCTCGCTCAAGCTGCGCGGCAGAGAGCCGCTCGTTCTGCGGCGAGACGAGGCGTACATCGGCGTGCTCATCGACGATCTCGTGACCAAGGGCACCAACGAGCCCTACCGCATGATGACCTCACGCGCGGAGTACCGCATCTGCCTGCGGCAGGACAACGCCGACCTGCGCCTGACCGAGCGCGGCTATGCGGCGGGGCTTGTGACCGAGGAGCGGTATGCCCGCTTTTTGCGCCGCAAGGAGGCGGTCGGGCGCGTCGCCGCCGCGCTGGAGGGGCGGGTGCCACCCGCGCGCTGCGCGGCGTTTTTGCAGGCGCACGGCTTCCCCGCGCCGCAGGGGGGCGTTTCCTACGCGGATATGCTGCGCCGCGGCATCCCCGCCGCCGACATCGAGGCGGAGTTCGGCATCTTGCAGGGGGAGCGCACGGCAGACAAGGAGACGGCCATCATCGACGTGCAGTACGCGGGCTACCTGCGCCGCAGCCTCGAACAGATCGAAAAGGCGAAGCGGCTGGAGGAAAAGCGGCTGCCGCCCGACATCGACTACGAAAAGATCGGCGGGCTGCGGCTGGAAGCGCGGCAGAAACTTGCCAAGATCCGCCCCGAAAACCTCGGCCAGGCGGGGCGCATTTCGGGCGTCAACCCCGCCGACATCGCCGTGTTGATGGTGTATTTAAGTAGTGGCTCGCGAAATTTGTTTTGAGCTGTTAAAACTATTTCTTCCGATTTGAAGACAACCCCGCGGGCGCCCGCAAGCGTCCGCGGGGTTGTCTTCAAATCACGAAAATTTTTTTGTCAGCGCAAAAGAAATTTTGTGAACCTTTTCTCCGAGCCGTTTCGCCAATAACTCTTAAATTTTGCGCGCGCGGACATGGTATGATGGACAAAAACATGAGGC
>CASEIS010000085.1 GCA_949287895.1 uncultured Bacillota bacterium | reverse complement strand
GGCATTTTTGTTGACAAACGGGCGGCGGCGCGGTATAATTGCAAAAAACGTTGTACGGAGGCGGCATGAGAAGCAAAGGCACGGTCGTCGTCGGCATGAGCGGCGGGGTAGACAGCTCTGTCGCGGCGCTGCTCCTGCGCGAGCAGGGCTACGATGTCGTCGGGCTGTATATGATCAACTGGGAAGAGGAGGGAGAAAACGGCTGCTTCACCGCCGAGCAGGATTATGAGGACGTCCGCCGCGTGTGCAGCAAGCTGGGCATCCCGTATTATACCGTCAACTTCGCCAAGGAGTACGCCGAGCGGGTGTTCCGTCACTTTTTAGAGGAATACGCGCGCGGCCGCACGCCCAACCCCGACGTGCTTTGCAACCGCGAGATCAAGTTCGGGCCCTTCAAAGACTATGCCAAATCTTTGGGCGCCGATTTCGTCGCGACCGGCCACTATTGCGGCATCGAGCACGCCGAAAGCGGCGCGCACTACCTGTGCACGGCGGCGGACGCGGGCAAGGACCAGACGTACTTTTTGAACCAGGTCACCCAGCCGCTGCTGGAGGGGGTGCTCTTTCCCCTCGGCGGGCTGCAAAAGAGCGAAGTGCGCGCCCTCGCCGAGCGGCACGGCCTCTCCACGGCCGCCAAAAAGGACAGCACGGGCATCTGCTTTATCGGCGAGCGCAACTTTCGCAAGTTTTTGCGCGGCTATCTCCCCGCGCAGCCGGGCAAGATCCTCTCCTGCGACGGCAGAGAGCTGGGCGAGCACATCGGGCTGATGTACTACACCCTCGGCCAGCGCAAGGGGCTCAACATCGGCGGGCAGAAGGGGGACGAAAACCCCGGCCGCTGGTTCGTGGTGGAAAAGGACCTCAAAAACAACATCCTCTACGTCGCCCACGGCGACGAGAGCCGCCTGTACACCCGCGCGTGCACGGTCAGCGGCTTCAACTGGATCCCCGCGCCCCCCGCGGAAGAATTTGCCTGCACGGCCAAATTCCGCTATCGCCAGGGCGAGCAGGGGGTGCGCGTGCGCCGCACGGGGGCGGACACGGCGGAGATCTTCTTCGACGTTCCCCAGCGCGCCGTCACGCCCGGGCAGTACGCCGTACTCTACAGCGGAAAGTATTGCATCGGCGGCGGCGTCATCGAACAGACAGAATAGGCGGCAGCCGGATCGGCTGCCGCCGCGCCAAAGGCGGCGGAGCATCGGCTCCCCGCCCTTTTCTTTGCCGCATAAAGGGCGGTGCGCCGCGCATACTAAGCGGCGGAGGAAAGGGGAATGGAAAATATTCTGACGGCGGGCGGGCTGTATGCGGTCGCCCGCCTGCTCGCGGCGGAGAGCCTCGCCGGCAAAAAGGCGCACCTGTACGCATCGACGCTGACGGACGCGGCGCTCGCCGCGCGGATGGAAGAATTGTCGCAGCGGCACGTGCAGCGCTTCTCGTCGCTGCTCGCGCTGCTGGAGGAGTGAGCATGCAGGATATCCGGAAGAGGCAGCGCGCGCTGATGAGCGAGGCGGACGCCCTGTTCGACTTGCTCGAGACGGAGCGCGCCGTGCTGGCAGACTACGCCGCCGCTCTGTGCGAGGGCGGCCCGCACATGCTCGGCAGCGAGCTGGTGCGCCTGTTTATAGAGGCGTCGGAAGACGCGCGCGCGGTCGCGGCGGAGCTGGCGCTGCGCGCCGCCCCCCGCCCCGCGCGTGCAGATGCCGTCGAAGGGGTCGTGCGCGCCTTCCGCCGCATCGGAAAAGAGGTCGCAGCCCTCTGCCCCGAGCGCGCAGGATCGTGATAAAAAGGGCGCGCGCGCCGCGCCCGGCTCCGCCTTTCGGGGTGGCAAAAACGGCCGACCGTTATGGGACTTCGCGCGGCGGCGGCAGGATCGGCTGTTAAAATATTCGCTTTTTTTGTAATATTCGAACGATTTGCTATACAAATCGTACAAAATGTGTTATACTGAAACTATCCTGTGACAAAATGTTCCGAACACACAAATGCGGAGGCTTTCATGATCAAAAAAAAGGGACAAACGATCCGCCTGGACACGCCGAACACGACGATGGTCCTGCGTACGGATACGGCAGAATATCTTTATTACGGGCGCAGGCTGGTCAGCGGCGGCGACCTCGGCTGCATCCCCGGCAGCGGGCGCCGTTTCCTGTCTACCTTTGGCACCGACGATTATTCGGAGTACAGCCTGCTGCTGCAGGGGGCGGGCGGCGGCTTCGCGGCAGACTTCGTCTTTTCAAAGGCGCGCGTGCTCGCCGAAAAGCCGGAGCTACCCGGGCTCCCTTCCTCTTATGGCGAGGGGAAGACGGTCGAACTCAAATACATGGACAGCGCCGCGCGCGTCGCGCTGTATCTCTATTTCACCGCATATGAAGACAGCGACGTCATCGCCGTCTCCGCGCGCGTGGTCAACAGCTCTCGCAAGGAGATCAGCATCCGCCGCATCATGAGCCTGCAGCTCGACTTTGCCGAAACGGGCATGGACTTCGTGACCTTTTCCTGGGCGCCGGGCAGCGGTTGCCTGCGCAACGCGCGGCGGGCGGAGGGCGGCATCTTCGTCAACGATTCCAAGAGCGGCGCCACCCATTCCGTTTCCGCCTATGTGATGGCGCAGGGCAAGATGGGCGTGTTCGGCGCCGATCTCATCTACTCGGGCAACCATAAAGAGGTCTTTTCCGTCGGCGGCGGACGCTCGCGCCTGCTCGTCGGCATGAACGATTTTGCCTTCGGCTGGGTGCTGCAGCCGGGCGAGAGCTTCGTCTCTCCGGAGGCGGTCGTCTGCTTTGCGCCGGACGAAGACGCCCTCTGCCACAGCATGCAGGCGTTCGTCGGCGAACATATCAGCACGGGCAAGTGGCGCAAAAAAGAGCGCCCCGTATATATCGAGGTCCCGGCGGCGGAAGATTTGCCCGCCCTCGCCGCGGCGGCCAAGCAGGTGGGAGCAGAACTGTTCATGCCCGCCCGCCCCTGCGAGGACAGCGCGGCCGAAGGCACGGGCGGGGCGGAGGGCGGCTGCCGCGCGGCGACCGTCGACGAGCTTGCCGTCCTTTCCGAAAAACTGCGCGAAGAGGGGATGGCGCTGGGCATCTGCATCGAGCCGGAAACGGTGCCCGAGAGCAGCGAGCTGTGCCGCACCCGCTCGCAGTATCTGATGAAGATCCCGGGGCGCCGCCCCGTCAGCATCCGCGGCAGGCTGATGCTCAACCTCGCCGACGAAAAGGTGCAAAATTACGTCGTCCGCGCCGCCTGCGACGCGATCGACCGCAGCGGGGCGTCCTATGTGCGCTGGGATTGCTGCCGCACCATGACCGACTGCTTCGGCAAGGGGATACTCGCGGGCGAGTACTTCCACCGCTATATGCTCGGCTATTACCGCATCGTATCTAAGGTCGTGCGCCGCTTTCCCTTCGTGCTGTTCGAGGGGTGCGCGCCCTACGGCGGGCGGCTGGACCTGGGCAACCTGTGCTACTTCACGCAAAACCACTTCGCCTGCGGCAGCGGGGAGGGCTTCAACAGCCCGGCCCTGCGCGGCGCGCCCTGCGCCTACCCGCAGACGGTCATCGGCGCCGGGATCCCCGTCGGCGATGACGGCCCCTCCGACGAGGATTTTTTCGCGGCGTCCGGCTGCCTGCTCGGCTATATTTGGGAGGGGATGCCGGGCGAGGCGGCGCGCGAGCGCATCGCGCGGCAGATCGAGTTTTATAAAGCGAACCGCAAGCTCCTGCAGTTCGGCGAGCAGTCTTCGCTGAAAGGGGAGGGCGCGTGCGGCATCATCACCGTCTCTAAGGATCGCGCGACGGCCATCGCCGTGCTCGAGATCGCCGAGCGCGCCCCGCTCGGGCCGGTGCCGCGCATCCGCTTCAAGGGGCTGCTCCCCTCCGTCGTGTACGAGGTGAGCGTCTTCGGGGAGGAAGCGCCGCTGCTCGTGCTTGGCGGCGACCTCCTGATGGGCATGCCCGTCGCGCTGGCGGGGGCGCTGGGCGGCGACGCCGCCAAGGGCGGCCCCACCCGCCGCATGCTGCTGCTGCGCAAGAAGCGGAGCGCGTGATCGTATCAAAAATGAAGAGGCAGGGCGTTTGCCCCTGCCTCTTTTGTCGCTATTTCGATTTTTGAGCGGTTTGCAGAGTACTATGCGTCGCATGATCGGCTGCAAGTCGCCGTTTTTTTGTCCGGAGCCCCTTAGGGCGAAAGGCCGTTCACTCTTCCAGCTCGGCGTGGCGGTCGGGCGTGACGAGGAGGGTGCGGTAGTCGGTATATGTCACGAAGCCGGCCTTCGCGCCCGAAGGCTTTTTGACGTACCGCCGCGCGCAGTAGTCGACGGGGATCTTGTCGCCCGCCTTTCCGTCCGAAAAATGGGCGCAGATCTCGGCGGCGGCGAGCAGTACTTCGCTCGGCACCTCTTTCCCCTCCGTGCGGATGAGCAGGTGGGCGCTGTGGTACTTCTGCGTGTGCAGCCAGATGTCGTCGGGCGACGCGGCGCGCAGCAGGCGGTCGTTCTGCACGTTGTTGCGCCCCGCCAGGATGCGGAACCCGCCCGCGGCAAAGGTGCGGAAGGGCACGGCTGGCGCCGCCTTCGCCTTCTTCTTTTCGGGGGGCAGCAGCCCCGCCGCGCGCAGCTCCTCCTCCATCTCCTGCAAATCGAGCATATTTTCCGCCCGCGCGAGGCCGGCGAGCATGCTCTGCGTGTAGTCGAGGTCGGACAGCGCCTCCTTTTTCTGCGGCGCGACGGCCGCCAGCGTGCGCTTCTGTTTGTTATATTTTTTGAAGTACTTCTGCGCGTTCTGCGCGGGGGAGAGGGCCTTGTCCAGCGCGATGCGCACCGTCTTTGCATCCTCGTCGTAGTAGTTGACGAGCTCGCATCCCTCCATGCACTTGCGCAGCGCGTAGATGTTCGCGGTGATCAGCTCGCCCGCGATGCGGTTCTTCTCCATATCCGCGCACTCGCGCTCGCGCTCGAGCAGCAGGTTGAGCTTCTTTTCTTCCTTCTTGCGCCGTGCGGCGAGCAGGCTTTCGAGCTTGCGCTTCTTTTCCGCAAAGTCGCGCTTGTTCTCCCGCTCGGTGTAGTAAACTTCCATCGCGGCGTTGACGCTCTCGTACCGTTCGCCTGCAGGGAAGCGCGCGTGGAAGTCCTTCGCCTCTCCGCCCCGCCGCTCGACGGCGGGCGCCGTCTCGTCCGAAAAGATGAAGGCGTGCACCTGTTCCTCCGCCGCCTGTGTGGCGGCGCCGAAGGGCTCGCTGCGGCCGCCCAACTGCTGCGCGAGCAGGCGCGCGGTGGGCAGCGCGATGCCGGAGAGGTTCTGGAAGAGGAATTCGGCGAGGTCGCCGCCCGCAAAGGCGCGCAAACGCTCGAGCGTCGCGGCGCGGTCGGCGGGGTTTGCCTTGTCCTGCGGCTCGGGGGGCAGGTACTTTGCCCCGGGGAAGAGGGCGCGCTTGAAGTTTTCCTGCAGGGAGGAGACCTTCAGCGCCCCCGTGATGACGCCGCCCTCGGTGAGCACGAGGTTGGAATACTTGCCCATGATCTCGGCGTACAGCGTGCGCTGCGCGCGCGAAAACTCGCCCGTACAGTCGAAGGAGAAGGAGAGGATGCGCTCGAATCCCTCGAGGCGCACCTGCGTGAGCGTCGCGCCGGAGAGGTGCTTGCGCAGCAGCATGCAGAAGTTGGGCGCGACTTCGGGCGCGGTGCGCGGCGCGTCGGAGACGCAGGCGCGCGCGAAGGAGGCGTGCGTGTTGAGCAACAGCTTGCGTGTCCTGCCGCCCGCGTATAGCAGGATGTCCACCTCGTCGCGGGAGGGCTGGATGATCTTATTGACTTTTCCGCCGGCAAGCATCGCGTTCAGTTCGCGCGCGACGTGCCGGAGGGTGAATGCGTCTTGCGGCATGCGTGGCCTCCGGTATTTTTCTTTCTATTATACCAAATGCGCGGTAAAAAAGCAAATGCCGCCCGCGCGAAAGGGGAAAAGAGTGTGCGGCTCCCTTTGCGGCGGCAAATAATTTTTACGCCGCCGCATAAAAACGCTTTGCAAAAGGCGCACTTTGTGGTACAATACTGTACTGAGTAAAAGTTTATTTTTCAGCAGGAGAAAGTTCATGAAATACGAGATCCAACCTTCGGAAAAGAGCACGATCAAGATCACCATCACCTTTGACAAGGCAGAGTGGGATGAAGCCAATCAGAAGGCGTACATGCAGACGCGCGGCCGCTTCACCGTGAACGGCTTCCGCAAGGGCAAGGCGCCCAAGCACGTCATCGAGCTCAACTACGGCAAGGGCGTGTTCTACGAGGATGCGCTCAACAACCTCTATTCCGAGCACTATTACGATATCCTTGAAAAGGAGAAGGACAACTACACCGTCGTCGGCCAGCCCGAACTGTCGGTGGAGGATATCAGCGACGACGGTGCCGTCCTCGTGGCAATCGCGCCCGTCAAGCCCGAGGTCAAGCTGGGCGACTACAAGGGTATAAAGATCGCGAAAGCGGAGTATAATGTGAAGGATGCCGACGTCGACGCCGAGATCGAGCGCCTGCGCCAGCGCAACGCGCGCATGGTGGAAGTCACCGACCGCGCCGCCGAAAACGGCGACACCGCGACCATCGACTTCTCCGGCAGCATCGACGGGGTCAAGTTCGACGGCGGCACCTCCGAAAACTATCCGCTCGTCCTGGGCAGCGGCTCCTTTATCCCCGGCTTCGAAGAGCAGGTCGTGGGCATGAAGGTGGGCGAGGAGAAGGACGTCAACGTCCGCTTCCCCGACGACTACCAGGCGGAGGAGCTCAAGGGTAAAGACGCCGTCTTTGCCGTCAAGCTCAACAAGCTCGAAAAGAAGGAGCTGCCCGAAGTGAACGACGAGTTCATCAAGGACGCAGCCGGCGCAGAGAGCGTGGATGCCTACCGTAAAGAGACGCGCGAGCGCCTCGAAAAGCAGGCTAAGGAAAAGGGCGACGCCGAAACGGAGAACAACATCGTCCGCGCCGTCACCGCCAACGCGGAAGTGGAGATCCCCGACGCGATGATCGAGAACCAGATCGACACGATGGTCCGCAACGCGGAGTACCGCCTCGGCATGCAGTACGGCGGCCTCAAGCTGCAAGACTACCTCAAGTATATGGGCAGCAGCATGGAGGACTTCCGCAACGGCTACCGCGCGCAGGCGGCGGACAACGTCAAGGCGCAGCTGGTCATCGACGCGATCGTCCGCGCCGAAAACATCAAGGCGGAGGACGCCGAAGTGGAGGCCAAGCTCGAAGAGCTCGCCAAGGCTGCCGGCAAATCGCTCGAGGAGTATAAAAAGGACGTCACCGATTCGCAGCGCGAGTATCTCGCCAACGACATCGTGGTGAACAAGCTCTTCGACTTCCTCAAAGAGAACAACGACCTCGCCGTCGCGGAAGACGCCGCGGCGCAGGAAGAAAAGAAGGAAGAAAAGGAGGAGAAGGCGGAGTAATTCTCCCTCTCCCGCAATATTTTAAGGAGATCGCATGCAAGACATCCGAATGAACCTCATCCCGATGGTCGTCGAGCAGTCCAGCCGCGGCGAGCGCTCGTACGACATCTATTCCCGTCTTTTAGAAGACCGCATCGTCTTCCTTTCGGGCGAGATCGGCGACGCGATGGCTAACACCGTCGTCGCGCAGCTCATCTACCTCGAAGCGAAGGACATGAACAAGGACATCAGCCTGTACATCAACAGCCCGGGCGGCAGCGTTTCGGCCGGCATGGCGATCTACGATACCATGCAGTACATCCACTGCGACGTATCCACCATCTGCATCGGCATGGCCGCGAGCATGGGCGCATTCCTGCTCTCCAGCGGCACCAAGGGCAAACGCTTCGCCCTGCCCAACAGCGAGATCATGATCCACCAGCCGCTCGGCGGCGCGCAGGGTCAGGCCAGCGATATCAAGATCCAGGCCGAGCACATCCTCAAGATCCGCGAAAAGATGAACCGCATCCTCGCCGAAAACACCGGCAAGAGCGTCGAGGAGATCGCGCGCGATACCGACCGCGACAACTACCTGTCTGCAGAGGAAGCACAGCGCTACGGCCTCGTCGATAAAGTTTTTTATAAGAGATAACAGGGCGTTTTTCCGCGCGTCTGCAGCCGCTTTGCGGCGCGGAGCGCGCAAAGACCGCCGCAACAACGGCCGCGTAAGCCGGGAGGGGATGCCCCCCGCAGCGGAACGATCGGCAGCCCCTTCACAGACATACCCGCGGCGACCATTTGTGTTGCCGCGCGTTCGTCTTGCCGAGGGGAATATGCCGAAAGGAGGTAACCGATATGAGCAGTGAAGAACAGTGCTGTTCCTTTTGCGGCAAGCCGAAAAGCCGCACGAAAGTTCTGATCTCCGGCCCCAACGGCCTCGCCATCTGCGACGAATGTGTCCAGATCTGCGAAGAGGAGATCCGCACCGCCCGCCAGGATAAGCAGTCGGACCGCGTCGAACTGAAAAAGCCGTCCGAGATCAAGGCCGAGCTCGACAAATACATCGTCGGGCAGGACAAAGCCAAAAAGGTGCTGTCCGTAGCGGTCTATAACCATTACAAGCGCATCAACAGCGAGCTCACCCGCAAAAAGGATGACGACGTCGAGATCGAAAAGAGCAACATCCTCTTGCTCGGCCCCACGGGCTGCGGCAAGACGCTGCTCGCCCGCACCCTCGCGCGTATCCTCAACGTTCCCTTCGCCACCAGCGACGCGACCACCCTCACCGAGGCCGGTTACGTGGGCGAGGACGTCGAAAATATCTTGCTCAAGCTCATCCAGAACGCCGACTACGACATCGAAAAGGCGCAGCGCGGCATCATCTATATCGACGAGATCGACAAGATCGCGCGCAAGAGCGAAAACGTATCCATCACGCGCGACGTCTCGGGCGAGGGTGTGCAGCAGGCGCTCCTCAAGATCATCGAGAGCACCATCGCCAACGTCCCGCCGCAGGGCGGCCGCAAACACCCGCAGCAGGAGTGCATGCGCATCGATACGACCAACATCCTCTTTATCTGCGGCGGCGCGTTCGTCGGGCTGGATAAGATCGTGCAGGCGCGCAAAGACGACACATCCCTCGGCTTCGGCGGCAAGGTCAAGAGCACGGACGAGATGGATTACCAGCTCTTTGACGACGTCAAGCCGCAGGATCTGACCAAGTTCGGCCTCATCCCCGAGTTCGTCGGCCGCGTGCCCATCGTGGTCAATCTGCAGCCGCTGGACGAATCGGCGCTGGTCAAGATCCTCACCGAGCCCAAAAACGCGCTCATCAAGCAGTACCAGAAGTTGATCGGCCTGGACGGCGTCAAGCTCTCCTTCGAGCCCTCCGCCGTCAGCGAGATCGCCAGCACCGCGATCAAACTCAAGACGGGCGCCCGCGGCCTGCGCACCATCATCGAGAACCTGATGACGGACGTGATGTACGAGATCCCTTCCGATTCGGACATCAGCGAGGTGAAGATCACCCGCGACTGCGTGCTCGGCAACGCCAAGCCCCAACTCATCAAAAAGAGCGCCTAAACGGCGCACGCAAGGCCCGCAGACAGCCGTCTGCGGGCCTTTTGCTATGCCATCATTTATTATATATAAGGAAGGGGAAGCGCCGCCTGCCGCCCGATGCGGCCGCCTGCGCCCGCTTTCCTTTTCGCCCCGGCGCGGGGCAGGGGAGTGCAGAGATAAAAAGGCGCCCCGCTTCTTTTCAGAAGCGGGGCGCTTCGATCACTGATCGCGATCAGTTATTGTTGTTGTTCTCGCCGTCCGGGCCGTTCTCGCCGTCCGTGCCGTTCTCGTCGGCAGGTGCGGCGGGCTCGTCGTCGACGCGGTAGATATCCTCTTCGGAGATCTCGTCTTCGTCGGTCGGCAGCACGTCGTCTTCCGGCTTGTTCTCTTCCGACTCCTCGAGGCGCAGCTTGCGAATGTAGCGCTTGCGCTTGTTGTCGTAGGTCGGGGCGACTGCCTTTACCTTTCTCTTCTTGAGGTTGGAGATCAGGTTCTTGAGCAGCAGCAGTACGAGCACGAGGATGAGGATGACTGCCAGCACGATGGAGGAGACGAGCAGCCAGACGTTCTGGCTCTCTTCATCCGTCGTCGTGTCTTCCTCTTCGTCGTCGGTATCCGTCGAAGCGCTGGTCGAAACGGTGATCTCGCTCGCCGCATAGTCGACGAAGGTGTCGTAGTAGGTGCGGTTTTCCGTCGCGAAGTTGTAGCTGAAGTAGGCGACGGTGCTCTCGTAGCTGCTCTGGTCGTAGTCCGCATACGGGTCGCCGGTCAGATCGGAATGATCCGCGTCGTACGATTCGTAGGCGTTGTCGTCGAACAGGGAGAAGGTGTAGTAGATGAGCGCCTTGCCGTCCTCGCCCTCGATGAAGGAGGCGGGATCTTCGTTGTAGGCATCCTGCAGCGCGTCGACGTCTTTGATGTCGAGCTCTTCCGCATACGCTTCGAGGCGGGCGTTGAGCAGGCTCTGGAAGGTGTCGCTCGCGAGGCTCTCGTAGTTGACGATATCGAAGAGCACGAAGCTGTCGGCCGCGTTCTCCGTCTGCCCGTCGCGGCTGCCCGACCACACTTCGAGGCGATAGTTCTTTGCCGTGTTGCCGGTCGCGATGAAGAAGCGGACATAGATCCAGTCGGAGATCTCGTCGGTGTCGTTGGTCACCGTCTGCATGAGGGCCTTGTCCGTCGCGCTCTGCAGCGCAGCGCCCGTCAGGTCGACGCCCGATTCGGTGAAGTCTTCGACGCGCACGGCATAGGTGTCGGCATCTTCGTCGTAGTAGCGGTAGTAGCTGCCGTCGTGGCTGTAATAGACGATCTCGTCGTCGTCATTGATCAGGTTGCCGTCTTCGTCCGCCTCGTAGTTGGCGAGGTTGGCGTAGTAGACGTCGCCGGTGTAGTTGCGTTCGGTGCCCCACAGGCCGTTGTCCTGCTGCCAGAGCACGGTGTTGACCTTTGCGTCGTAGTTGTCGTCTTCGGGGTCGAGGTTGATCACGTTGCCGTGGCTGTCATAGCGGTAGTTGACGCCCGAGGTGTAGTGGAGGGTATCCGTATATTGCTGCTCGCCGAATTCGACGTCCGCCGTGTCGATGAGGTAGACGTTAGCCGTCGCGCCCGGGCTGAGCTTGACGCGTACCGTCACGCCCATATACGCGGAGGTCGCGATGGTGGAGGCGCCGTTGGCGATGTAGCCGTACGCCTGCTGCACGGTGTTGGCGATGAGCAGGGGCTGCAGGCAGTCTGCGCCGAACAGTTCGTCCCAGAGCTGCTCGGTCATGGTCAGCGCGTCCGCATAGCGGAGGATGCAGTTCATCCACGGCTGGCCGTTGTACGCTTCCGCATACTTGCGGTTGAGCAGGCCTGCGGTGTCGAGCGCGTTGACGGTGTTCTTGCTCGCGTCGTCGAGCGGCTCGCCGCCGACGTAGGTGCTGCCGCCGTACACGCCGCTGTAGTTGCGGGTATCGGCAAGGCCGGTCTCGATCGCGTCGCCGTTCGTGTAGGCGGTGTCATCGAAAGATTTGCTGGGGTTGACCACGCCGCCCGTCAGGGAGGCCGCGACGGCGTAGGTGCCGGTCGTCTTGAGGTTGTACTGCTCTTCGCTCATCGTGCCGTACTCGAAGCCGGTGAAGGCCGCATAGCCGGGAACGAAGGCGGAGAGGTTTGCGCCGCTCAGCGACTGCACGCCGAAGGAGAACTCGAGGTAGAAGGAGATGCTCTCTTCGTCATCCGTCTGGTTGGTCACATAGAAGTAGCAGTGCTGCCAGCCGTCGTTGATGTCCTGGTAGGCTTTGGCGTCCTGCTTCTTTTCGTCGTCGACGAGGTCGACGGTCGCGAGCGTCGTCGTATCCAGCGCGCCGATGGTCGTGTTGGTGTCCGCATCGACCAGGCGGATGGTCGCGCCCGTGCCGCCCTCCAGCTCGGAGGTCTTCACCCAGAAGCTGACGAACATATACTCGTCTTTACCGACGGTGAACACGTTGTCGTCGTCCAGCGTCGCCGTGTAGGGCGCGCCCGAAGCGCTGTAGAGGAGCAGGATATCTTTGTCTGCCCCGCCGAAGGACAGATCGTCAAACTTTTCAAAATCTTCCGAAAGGGCCGCGTAATCGCTGCCGCGCAGCTGCGCCGAAGTGCGCACGCCGGACATCGCGAGGTCCGCGTCGATCTCTTCTTCGGTGATCTGCCCGCGGCTGCCGAAGTAGGTCAGGTAGTTGTTGCCGCGGTCGTCCGTCGTCAGTTCGGGGCGGACGGAGGAGATGTTCAGGGTGCCGGCGACGTTCAGGTCGTCGAGGTCGAGCGCGAAGAAGTTGTCCGTCACGGACGCCGCGTCCACCTTCGCGCGGTCGCTGCCGTAAGAGAGGTCGAGCGTGTAGCGCTGGTCGGCGGGAACTTCCTCTTCGACGCGGCTGTCATATTCGTCCGCCGTCATCACCTCGTATTTGAGGTCGTCGAAGAAGGCGTAGCCCTGTACGCATTCGAAGTAGTTGGAGCTGGTCCCTTCCGTCTGCATCCCGAGGCCGAGCACGACGGTGAAGGTCGTGGAAGCGTATTGAGAGGCCTTGACATAGAAGGAGTACTGCACCCAGCCGTTGTTTTCGGTGACGCCGGAGGTGTCGATGTTGCGGATGATCAGCGGATCCTGCGCCGTGCCGCCCACCGAGTTGGTCACGCGGATGAAGGCGCCGCGGTTGCCGTCGACGGGGTTGCCGTCGTTATAGGTCAGCTCGCTCGTCTTGACCCACACGGAGAACTTCGCCGCCGTACCCGCGGAGAGGGTGATGGAGGAGGAGGAATACTGCGCCGCCGTGCCCATCTTGTTGGAGCGGTAGTTGTGCAGCATCAGAACGTGCGTGCCGTTCTCTTCGTCTTCCGTCTCGGCCTCCGTCCAGTGGGTGCCGGGGTTGAGCGCCTTGGCCGCAGCTTCGATCTCGCTCGCGTGTGCCTCGATGCTCTCCGCTTCGGTCATGTCCAGCTCGTCGTCTTCCGCTTCCAGCTCGGCCGCTACGACGTCCCAGCCGGGGATGTCGTAGTAATCGTCGATGTCCTTATAGTAGGTCACGTCTTCGGGGATATCTTCCTCGTCCACGTCCTCATATTCGAGGGCGGTGCTGTACGAGGTATAATATTCCGTCCAGTCGATGCTCGTATCTACGATGCCCGATTTGGAGACAGAGGAGCTCGAGCTCACGCCGTTGTCGTTGGACACGGTGCCGCTCGTCCAGCTCTGCGCGCTCCCGATGAGGTACTCGCCGTCATTGTCGTCGAAATACTCAAAGTTTGCGTTTGCAAACGTCTGTGTATCCGTGCGGGCGGGGGTAGAACTGCCGTCGTCATCGTCGTCGGTGGTCTGCGAGCAGGCCGCGAGGAGGAAGGACGACGACGCTACCAGCATCAGGCCGGAGAGCACCAACGTCGCAATTCGCAGTTTTTTCGTTTTCTTGTTTTTAGCCATAAAACACCTTTTCGTAGAGATTGAAATTTTGAATCATTTAGAATCCGTACCATCTTATTTTAATATAAACCGCCGTTAAATGCAAGCAATAAAGATAAAAAAAAGGTGAAATTCTCATTATTTTTAAGGGAAGAGGCAAACTGAATTGCAGACGGGGGAGGAATCGGGTCATGTCTGCTGTCAAAAAGAAGGTTTTGCTCGCGCTTGCCGGCTGCGCCGTCGGCGCCGTCAACGGAATTTTCGGCGGAGGCGGGGGGATGGTCGTCGTGCCCCTGCTCGCGGGCGTGGGGCGCAAGCCGCCACTCGTCGCCCACGCGACCGCCATCCTCGTCATCCTGCCCGTCTGCCTGGCGAGCGCCGCCGTCTATCTGTGGGGCGGCCATTTCGACGCCGAACTCTTCCTCGCCGTCGGCCTGGGCGTGCTGGCGGGCGGCTTTGCGGGCGCCAAGCTGCTCAACGCCATCTCTCCCGCCGCCGCGACCATCGCCTTCGCCGCCGTCATGTTCGCCGCCGGCATCCGCATGATCGTGTAGTTCGTTCCTGTTCGGGGGAAGGGACCGCCTTGCCAACCCGCGCCCCTTGCCGCGCCGCCGCGCCTGCGGGCCGCCCTTCCCGTCCCCATACATAAAGCCGCCCGCTGCGGGCGGGAGGAGGGGAGTATGCGGTTTTTGGTGTGGCTTGCCGCGGGGCTCGCGGGCGGCCTGCTCGGCGGCATGGGAATGGGCGGCGGAACGGTGCTCATCCCCATCCTGACGGTATTGTGCGGGGTGCCGCAGCACCTCGCGCAGTCTGTCAACCTGCTCTCCTTCCTGCCCATGGCGGCGCTCTCGCTGCCCGTGCACGCGCGCGACGGGCTGCTGGACGCGCGCGGCACCGTCTGGATGATGCTGCCCGCCGCCGCCCTCTCCTTTCTGGGCGCGGCCTTCGTGCAGGGGGTATCGGCGGGGGCGCTGCGCGTCGGGTTCGGCGTCTTTTTGTGCCTGCTCTCCCTCTATCAATTCGCGCAGGGAGTGCGCGCGCTGCGCGCCTGAATTTGTCCGCTGTCGGCGGGGTACGTAAAAATTTGTCCGCCCACGGCCGGGCTGCGCGGTAAAAATTTGTCTGTCCGCGGCCGGGCTGCACGGTAAAACTTTGTCCGATGCGCCACCGCTTTCCCCGATTTTCTTTACACGGCCGGCAGAATGTGGTAAAATAAAGCAGAGCGGCGCTTGCGCCGCCGGGCGTCCGCCCGAAAAGTTCCGGAGGAGATATTTTGGCTATTTTCAGAAAAGGCGTGCACCCGCGCGCGCATAAAGAGCGCACGAGCGGCGTGCCCATCGCGCGCGGGCCGGAGCCGGCCGAGATCTGGCTCCCGCTCAAACAGCACATCAGCGCGCCCGCCATCCCCGCCGTGCAGGCGGGGGAGCGCGTCCTGCGCGGCCAGCTCGTCGCGCGCAAGGCGGACGGCGTCTCCGCCAACGTCTATTCGCCGGTCGCCGGCACCGTCAAGGAGATCGTCGGCCACATCACCGCGTCCGGCAAAAAGCAGGAGCACATCCACATCGTCAACGACTTCACCGACGAGAGCGTCTCCCTCCCGCCCCTCTCCGATCCCGCGGGCGCAGACGTGCTCGCCCGCATCGAGGAGGCGGGCATCGTCGGCATGGGCGGCGCGGGCTTCCCGACGGCGGTCAAGCTCAACGTCGGCGGCCGCGCGGACGTGCTCGTCGTCAACGGCGCCGAGTGCGAGCCGTACATCACCTGCGACGAGCGCATCATGCTCGAATACGCAGACGAGGTGCTCGACGGCGTCCGCCTGTGCATGCTCGCCTGCGGCGCCGGCCGCGCCGTCATCGGCATCGAAAAGAACAAGCCCGCCGCCATCGCCCTGTTTTCGCAGAGGGCGGGGGAGGGCATCGAGGTCAAGCCGCTGCGCACCCGCTACCCGCAGGGCGCGGAAAAGCAGCTCATCTACGGCTGCACCGGCCGCACCGTTCCCGAAGGCGGCCTGCCCGTCGACGCGGGCGTCGTCGTCGTCAACGTCCACACGGCGCTCGCCGCGTATCGGGCGGTCAGGGAGGGCACGCCCTGTTACGAGCGGGTCATGACGGTCTCCGGCGGCGCGGTGCAGAAGCCGGGCAATTTTTGGGTGAAGAACGGCACGCCGCTGCGCGAGCTCGCCTCCTTCTGCGGCGCAGACGAAAACTGCGCGCGCATCGTATCCGGCGGCCCGATGATGGGGGAGGCGGTATTCTCCCTCAAAGTGTGCACGGGCAAGACCAGCTCCAGCCTGCTCTTTCTGGATGAAGGGGAGTGCGTCTCCAAGGCGGCGACGGTGTGCATCGGCTGTGGCCGCTGCGTGCAGGCCTGCCCGATGGGGCTGCTGCCCAACTTCATCGAGGCGGCGCTCTTCGCCAAGGACTACGCGGAGGCCAAGCGCTGCGGCGCGGCTTCCTGCATCGGCTGCGGGTGCTGCTCTTACGTCTGCCCCGCCAAGCGCTTCCTCGCGCAGAGCGTGCGGCTGGCGCAGAAGACGATACGCGAGAGGAAGATCTGATGGCAGAAATATCCAATTATAAAGTCGCGGCTTCCCCGCACGAATTAGACGGCGCCGATACCCGTCGCATCATGGTCGACGTGCTCATCGCGCTGCTGCCCTGCGTGGTGTGCGGAACGCTCTTTTACGGGCTGTACGCGCTGCTGCTCGTCGTCATCTGCACGGCGACCTGCTTTATCTCCGAACAGCTCTTCAACCTCGCGCGCAGAAAGCCGCTCACCTTCGACTGTTCCGCGCTGGTCACGGGCGTCATCTTGGGGCTCAACCTGCCCCCTCGCGCAGAGTGGTACATCCCCGTCATCGGCGGCGTGTTCGCCATCGTCATCGTCAAGATGCTCTTCGGCGGGCTGGGCAAAAACTTCGCCAACCCCGCGGCGACGGCGCGCGTGTTCCTGCTGCTCGCCTACAGTTCGGTCATGGCGCAGTACATCGGCGCGGACATCTCCGGCAACGCCCTCGGGCTGCCGACGGACGTCGTCACCGCGCCCACATACCTGACAGCGGGCTCCGCGGCGCTGGCAGATCCCTTCCTCGGCGTCTCCGGCTACGGCGGTTACCTCCTGCAGATGCTGCTCGGCTACACGGGCGGCAGCATCGGCGAGACGTGCGCCCTCGCCATCCTCGCGGGCGGCGCCTACCTGTGCGTCCGCCGCGTCATCGACTGGCGCATCCCCGCCGTGTACATCCTCACCGCGGCGGTCATGGTGCTCGCCTGCTATCAGAGCGCGTCCGAGATCTTGCTGCAGCTGCTCTCGGGCGGCCTGCTCTTCGGCGCCGTGTTCATGGCGACCGACTACGCCACCTCCCCCAAGTGGCGGTACAACCGCATCCTGTACGCGGTCGGGCTGGGCGTGCTCACCGTCGTCATCCGCCGCTTCGGCGCCTATCCCGAGGGCACCTCGCTCGCCATCCTCATCATGAACCTGCTCGTGCCCGTCATGGACCGTTACCTGCTGCCCGTCCGCTTCGGCCAGCGCACCAAAAAGGGCAAGCCGATGCCGCACGTCGTGCAGTGGACGGCGCTCGGCCTGTGCGGCGCGATGCTGCTCGCCCTCGCCGTCGCGGCGCCCATCGTCGCGGTCACGGAGGACCGCACCTTCGTCAAGGCGGGCCCCATCGAGCTGCAGGGCACGTATGCGTCCATAGAATCTGCCTACCGCAACGAGGACGGCAGCTGCCGCTTCGAGGTCAAGGGCATCGCCGATCTGACCGAGTACAACTATCAGCAGCCGCTGCGCTATACCGTCACGCTGGACGCGGACGGGAAATTTGTCACGGACGTCGAGCCGATCGAACAGAGCACGATGGGCTACGTCGCCGAGCTCTCCCTGTTTGAAGGGAAGAGCTATGAAGAGATCGCATCGCTGACCGAGCTGGGCACGGACGCAGAACTGAGCGCCACCCGCACCAACACGGCGCTGCGGGAGATGATCCTCGAGTGCTTCGCCGCTTACGACTACAACGTCGCCTCGTATGTGACGCTCGGTTACGACGGGGCGGGCGACAACATCACCCGCATCGAGCGGCGGGGCGATCTGTACCGCTTCACCGTCGAGGGCGTCGCCGACCTCACCGAATACAACTACCAACAGCCGCTGTGCTACGCGGTCACGCTGGACGCGGCGAGCGGCCGCATCTACGCGATCACGACCGTCACCGAGAGCACGATGGGCTACACGCTGGACAAGCAGCTGTTCCTCGGCAAGACGGCGGAAGAGCTCGCCGCCATGACGGAGGAGGGCATCCAAGCGGACATCACGACGGGCGCGACGGTCACCAACGTCGCCGCGCGCGGCCTGTTCGCGCAGTGCTTCGACGCGCTGGAGGAGGTGGCACATGGCTGATACCAAAAAGAACGCCGTCTGGAAGTGCATCGTCGTGCTGGCGGCCATCGCCCTGTGCAGCGGCCTGCTGCTCGGCTTCTTCAACATCATCACCTACGTCGACCCGCTGCAGTCCGCCTACGACCGCTTCGCCGAAGACACGGGCGCCTCGTTCAGCGAGATGGCGGACGAGGAGGGGCAGCAATATGAAAACGGCCGCGTCATCTACTACGCCGTCTCCGATGACGGGCAGTGGAACGCCTTCCTCACGGCGGGCAGCGGCGGCTACGGCGGCGAAGTGCAGGTGTACCTGTACTTCCGCGGCTCCGTCCTCGAAAAGCTCGAGATCGGCGAAAACGGCGAGACGTTCCTGAGCCGCCTCGAGGACGCGAACTTCTACGACCGGTTCCTCGGCAAAGACGTGTCCGAATTGAGCAGCCTGGGGTCGGACGTCGTCTCCGGCGCGACGCTCAGCTCGCGGGCGGTCAACGGCGCCGTCGGCGCGGCCGTGCAGTACTTCACCGAAAAGGTGTCGGGAGGGGATACGAATGAATAGAAACAAGCTCAAAGAGACCGTCCTCGGCGGCCTCATCCGCAACAACCCGACCTTCGTGCTGGTGTTGGGCACTTGCCCGACCATCGCCATGACCACCACCCTCGCCCAGGCGTTCGCGATGGGGCTGGCGACCACCTTCGTGCTCATCTTCTCCAACCTCTTCGTCAGCCTGCTGCGAAATATCATCCCGGACAAGGTGCGCATCCCGTGCTACATCGTCATCATCTCCACCTTCGTCATCATCGTGCAGATGGTCATGCGCCGCTTCCTGCCCGACTTATACGCGACCATGCAGGCGTTCATCGCCCTCATCGTCGTCAATTGCATCATCCTCGCGCGGGCGGAGAGCTTCGCTTCCTGCAACCCGCCGCTGTACAGCGCGCTCGACGGCCTCTCGATGGGCCTCGGCTTCACGGGCGCCCTCTGCCTGATCGGCATCGTGCGCGAGTTCTTTGCGGGCGGCGCCTTCGCGGGCTTCGCCATCCCCGGCTTCCCCGCCATGAGCGGCGCGGGCGCGAGCGCTTTCGGCTTCATCGCCTTCGGCTGCATGATGGCGCTCTTCAACTTCATCATCCAAAAGGCAGAGTCCCGCAAAGAGCGGCTGCGGCAGGCGTCGCTGCCCCTCGCCGGCGGGGCAGGGGAGGTGCAGGCATGACGGCATCCCTCCTCTCCGTGATGTTCACGGCGGTCATCTCCCAAAACATCGTCCTCTCGCAGTACCAGGGCATCTGCCCCTTCCTCGGGGTGTCGAAGAAGATGTCCTCAGCCGCGGGCATGGGCTTTGCCGTCATCTTCGTGATGGCGGTCGCGTCGGTATTCTGCTGGCTGGTCTACAACTTCGTGCTCCTGCCGCTCGGCCTCGATTACCTGTACACGATGGCCTTCATCCTCGTCATCGCCAGCCTCGTGCAGATGCTCGAAATGGCCATCAAGCGCTTCTCGCCCACCCTGTACAGCGCGCTGGGCGTGTACCTGCCCCTCATCACCACCAACTGCGCCATCCTCGGCACAGCCAACAGCGCCATCGTCTTCTCGTCGTACAACTTCGTGTACACTTTCTGCGTGTCGGTGGCGACGGGCGTCGGCTTCCTGCTCGCCATCTGCCTGCTCGCGGGCGTCCGCCTCAAGACGGACCGCGCAGATATCCCCACGTGTTTCAAGGGCTTCCCGATCACGCTGGTCACGGCGGCGATCATGGCGCTCGCGTTCGCGGGCTTCTC
>CASEIS010000084.1 GCA_949287895.1 uncultured Bacillota bacterium | reverse complement strand
CTGAGCTTCTTTTTGTTCTGAAAATGATATGATTGCATAACAGCGGCCGCGGCGCCGCCCCCAAAGGGCGGCGCCGCGGCTGTTTTTTTCTGTACTTGCGCGGCCACGCCGCCGCGCCCTGCCCGCGCTATGCGCCGAGGTAGATCTGCAGCTCGTATTTCCACAGCAAGATGCCCGTCAGCACGACCATGCGCACCTCCCACGCGGGCGCACCCGCTGCCTGCGCGCTCGCCGTTTTTGCCAATTCCTGCGCCCGCGCGCGCAGCGCGCGGCGCGCTGCGGGGATCTCCTGCTCGCTGCATTCCGTGCACAGGTACCTGCCCGCGGGCAGCGTGCGTAGCCCCGCGGTCGGGGCAAAGCGGGTGCATACGGCAAACAGACGCTCCCGCCCGCCCTCGGCAAAGATGCCTGCCGCGTCTTCAAAGGCAAACTTTTCCCTTTGCGCCTCGCCCACCTGCGCGTAAAAGTGACGGTGGTAGTTCCACAGGCTGCCCGTCGTCGCCTCGGACAGCGCGTCGGAGAGCAATATGGTGCGCGCGCCCATTTCCCGCACGAAAAATTCCTCCCGCGCCGGCTGCCGCTCCGCCATTTCCTCCGCCGCCTTCTGCTCGTAAAAGGCGGTCGCCCGCCCGATGCGCGCCTTGGCGTCGATGAGTTCGGCGATCTTCTCGTCGGCGCGCGCCGTCGCGCGGCGCAGCGCCGCCACGATGGCGGCCATGTCCTCCAGCGCGAGGATCTCCCCGATCTCGCGCAGCGGCAGCCCCATGCAGCGCAGTGCGCGCACCGTGCTCAGCCGCACCAAATCTCCCTCCGTGTAGCCGCGGTAGCCCGTCCACTTGTCGGTGTGGCTCGGGCGCACCAGCCCGATGCGGTCGTAGTGGCGCAGCGTCTCCGCCGTCAGGTGTGCCATTTTCGCGGCCTTGCCCACCGAAAAATATTTTTCTCCTTCCATAAAAAACCCCTTGACCTTTGTGTTACACAAAGGTGTATGCTATTATAGCACGGCAAAAGCGGCCGCGTCAAACCATTTTTTGGAAAGGAGAAAGATATGAAATTTTTAACGAAACAGATCGCTTCCCTCGCGCTCGCGGCGGCCTGCCTCGCGGCGGCGGCCTGCCTCGCGGGCTGCAGCGAGCAGACCTTTGCAGAGCGTACCTACGCCTCGGGCGAGGAGGCGGTGCAGTCCGTCGTCGTCGACGTCGCCGACCGCGCCGTCACCGTCCTCCCCTCCGAAGACGGGCAGGTGCACGTTGCGGGCTTCGAGAGCGCGCGGGAGTATTACGACATCTCCCTCGCAGGGGGCGTCCTCACGGTCAAGCTGGTGCAGGACAAGGCATGGACAGACTTCATCGGCGCCAAGCCCGCCGCGCAGTACCGCGCCCTCACGCTCGCCCTGCCCGCGGGCGTCGCCTCCCTCACCGTCGCCACCACCAACGAGGACGTCCGCCTCGAGCCGCTCGCCTGCGGCGCCGTATCCCTCTCCTCCAACGGCGGCAATTTGGTGTTTGAATCGCTGTCTGCGGGCGAAAGCATCTCCCTCACCGCCAAAAACGGAAATATCGAGGGCACCATCGCCGGCGGCTGGGACGACTTTTCCATCGACTGTACCATCAAAAAGGGGGAGAGCAGCCTCGTTAGCAAGGAGGGCGGCGCCAAGACGCTGACCGTCGACTGCAACAACGGCGACGTGCGCGTGCAGTTCGCCGCCTGACATTTTGCATGGCTTGCGGCAAAAAAGCAGCCGCGGACATTTTGCCCGCGGCTGCTTTTAATCATGGATGACGATGCGGATGGCCGTGCGGCGGCCTGCCGAGAGATCTCGGAGCATTTTTAATGAATGAAAAAGGCAAAATCGCATTTTTGCCTTTTTCCCATTACAGCGCATGGGCGCTGCGCGGGAAGAGGGTGAAGCCGCGCAATTTTTTACAGTGTGCCCTTAAAATATCGCGCGGCGAGGGAGAAAACGCTGCCGCGCGCAGCGTGCAGCGGTGTCTTCCCCAAATCGGAAGAATTTCTTTTGACAGCTCAAAAGAGATTCTCCGAGCTAGCCTTCGTGCTGCTATGGGCGCATAACAAAAAATACCACGGACGGATGTCCGTGGTGCTTTATCGGTAGGCGGACACGCGCCCTAAGGAGGCTTGCGGCTACGCCGCAAAGCACTTCGTGCACGAATAGCTTGCCGCTGCGCGGCAACCTATTCGATCTGCTATGGGCGCATAACAAAAAATACCACGGATTTATCCGTGGTATTTTTTGTGGCGCGCCCTAAGGAGCTCGAATCCCTAACCTTTGGTTCCGTAGACCAACGCTCTATCCAATTGAGCTAAGGGCGCACGCCGCTTTACAGCGTACTTAAATAGTATAGCAGATTTTTCAAATTTGTCAATGGTTTTTGCC
>CASEIS010000083.1 GCA_949287895.1 uncultured Bacillota bacterium | reverse complement strand
GGGCGCGCACCTGCGCCCCCGGCCTCACGTTGAGCCTGCACAGCCGCTCTTGCAGGGCGGGCGGCGCATCGACGCGCAGCACCCGCGCCGCCTGCCCCGGCATCAGTTCGGATAACTTCATACCCCTATCCTTATGCGGGAAGGGGCGCAAATAGAGCGAAGATCTCCCGCGCGGCCAAAAAAATCCCCTCCCGCACTTTGCGGGAGGGCGGCGCCGCGATGGCGGCAGAAGCGAGCATGCGCGCCGAACGGGCCTTTGAGGGCAGGCATGCGCGGCGAGCAAGGACATCCGCGCGGTCAGCGGCGGTAAAAGACGGCGACGAGCGCGCCGATCAGCACGAGCGCGCAGCCGACGCCGAAAAAGAGGGCGAGGGTGCCGAAGATCTCGTCGAGGCGGTCGGGCAGCGCGAAGAAGAGGACGGCGGCGACGAGGGCGAGCAGCGCGCCGACGACGACGCAGACGAGCACGAGGGCAAGCGCCCCGCCCGAAAGGGAGCGCCGCTTGGGGGCGGCCTCCGCCGCAGACACAGGCGGCACGCCTCTCTCCAACGCCGCGCGCGACCCGCCCGCCCGTGCATCGGGCTCCGCGGCCTGCGCCACTTCTTCGCCCTGTACAGAGCGCTGCGCGCCGCTTTCGCCCGCCTGCCGCGCTTCCGCCGCGGCAGGCTGCGCGGCAGGGGCGGCGAGCGTACCTTCTTCTAAAAGCAGCGCGTCGCAGCTGACCTGCAGCAGCCTGCACAGGCGGACGAGCTTGTCCGTTTCGGGCAGAGCCGCGTCCGACTCCCACTTGGAGACCGCCTGCCGCGAGACGCCCAGCCTGTCCGCCAGCTCCTCCTGCGTGAACCCGCGCGCGCGGCGGGCGCGGGCGATCTTTTCTCCGATGGTCATACCGTTACCTCCTTCCTTTTTGTGCCCCCATTCTACCACGCGGGACGGCGCGCCGTCCACCACCCTGCGTTTTCTTTTTGTCAACCTGCGGTTGCCCCCGCCCAAACGCCCCAAAAATGCGGAAGGGCTGCAAAAAAAGCCGCGCAAAACGCCTTGCACAGGCAGACAAAGCGCCCGGCGGGCGGGCCGCCGGGCGCAATGGATTTCCAAAACGACTTATTTGATAAACGCTTCAAAGGCGCTGCGCATGCGGTCGAACGCCTTTTCGGCGGCCTCCTCATCCTTGGCGCGGACGGAGTAGTAGATCTTGAGTTTGGGCTCGGTGCCGCTCGGGCGGACGCAGATGAAGCTGCCGTTTTCCAGCTCGTAATAGACGGCGTTGGTCTTGGGGATGTTCAGCGTCTCCTCCGTGCCGTCGGCGAGGCGGCGCACGGAAGCGGAGTAGTCGCGCACGGCGACGACGTTGTAGATGTCGAACTTTTCCACCTTCTTGGTCTTGAGCGAATCGACGAGGGCGTTCATCTCCTTCATCGCGTTCAGGCCGTCGAACTTGATGCTGATGTTTTTATCGAGCGTGTACTGGTACTTGGCGTAGATGTCCATCAGGCGGCCGTAGACAGACTGGCGGATGTAGGTGTAGTAACACACCATTTCGGCGCACAGCATGGACGCGACGACCGCGTCCTTGTCGCGGCTGCCCTCGGTGCCGCGCAGGTAGCCGCAGCTCTCTTCAAAGCCGAAGATGAAGGTCTTTTCGCCGCTCGCCTCGTACTCCTTGATCTTTTCGCCGATGAACTTGAAGCCGACGGGCACGTCGACCAGCTCGACGCCGAAGTCGTCGCAGATGGCCTTGGCCATGCCGGTGGTGACGAAGCTCTTGACGACGACGCCGTTGGCGGGGAGCTTCTGCTCGTCGCGCAGGCGGGTGAGGATGTAGTCGAGCAGCAGGATGCCCACCTGGTTGCCCGAGAGTGCGACGAACTCGCCCTTGTCGTCCTTGATGGCGACGCCCAGGCGGTCAGAATCGGGGTCGGTGCCGAACACGACGTCCGCGCCGATCTTTTTGGCGAGGGCGATGCCCATCGAGAGGGTCTCCTTAAACTCGGGGTTAGGCACCTCGACGGTGGAGAAGTCTGGATCTTTTTTGGTCTGCTCTTCGACGACGGTCACGTTGATCTTGAGCTTTTTGAGGATGGTCATGACGGGCACATAGCCGCTGCCGTGGACGGGCGTATAGACCAACTTCAGGTTCTTGCCCTCCTTTTTGACCGCCTGCGGGGAGAGGGTCAGCTTGGAGATCTTTTTATAATAGCTCTTGTCGACGGACGAAGGGACAGACTTGATGAGTTTGTTCTTTTCGCCCTTGACGGAGAAGTAATCGGTGATCTTTTCGATAAAGCCGACGACGACGGCCGTCGCTTCGGGCGACATCTGCGCGCCGTCCTCGCCGTACACCTTGTACCCGTTGTATTCCTTGGGATTGTGGCTGGCGGTGATCATGATGCCCGCGATGGTGCCGAGGTGGCGCACCGCGTACGAGAGCATGGGCACGGGGTGCACGTCGTCGAACAGATAGGCGACGATGCCGTTGGCGGCGAGCACTTCTGCCGCCGCGCGCGCGAACTCGTCCGATTTGCGGCGGGTATCATACGAGATGACGACGCCCCTCTTCATCGCGTCCTCGCCCAGCGACTTGACGTATTCTGCGAGGCCCTGCGTCGCACGGCGCACGGTGTACACGTTCATCATGTTCGTGCCGTAGCCGATGATGCCGCGCATGCCCGCCGTGCCGAACTCGAGCTCGGCACCGAAGCGGTACTCGATCGCCTTCGCGTCGGCCGCCACGGACATAAGTTCTGCTTTTCCCTCCTCATTCAGCCCGGGGTTGTTGAGCCAGGACTGATAGATCGACTGATAATCCATATACAAGACCTCCGATGAAACGAACTACTCTATTTTCGGGCCCGCGGCGTGCCGCGGGAACGAATTTCAAATTTCAAAATCGTCGTAAAAATTCTCCTGCGTGCGCTCTTTGGGCAGGACGATGTTGCCTTCGGAGAGGAAATACTTCTTCTTGCCGAAGTGATAGAAGCTGACGAACTGGATGCAGATGAGCATCAGGTAAGACATGGGGATGGTGATGAGCAGCGCCGCGCCGAAGCTGCCCAGCGCGAAGAGCACGTTCACGCACAGGATGAGCACCGCCGTGACCAGGTAGGTAGAAAAGAGGGCGCCGAACCGCTTCGCCTTGAAACGGAAGGCCTTTTTGAGCGCGTCGCGCAGGCGCAACTTTTCGGTCACGAGCAGGGGGATAACGTCGTTGAAGACGGTCAGCTTGACCGCCTGTGCCGCGAGCAGCAGCGCGACGGAGAACATCAGCGCCGCGACGGACGCGACGAAGGCGACCGTGATGACGCTGAGCAGCACCAAAAACAGCAGGTAGCACAGCGCGAGCGACAAGAGGTCGTACACGAAGGTGACGGGCACATAGATGACCTGCCAGAGCGCCGAACGCCCGAGGTTTGCGATGCAGGTGACGGTGAAGGGCTCGTCGGCATAGCTCGAAAGGCGGCTGTCGACGAGGCAGCCGAAGGTGTAGTTGCCGATGCCGTCCAAAAAACGGGAAATGAGGGTGACGACGATCAGCCCCGTAAAGAAGAGGACGATGTTGGGCACGTTCTGCCGCAGGTGCTCGATGAGCGCCGTGACGGCTGCCTGCAGCTGCTCGGCAAAGCCGCCGAGAAACTCGACGTCGCCCGAAGTCACTGCGCCGAAAAAGTCGGTGAAGAGTTTGAAGAGGTCCTCCATCGGCTTGCTGATAAACAGCCCGCGCAGCGGCGCGTACAGCAGCGCCGCTGCCAGCGCGATGGTGACGACCGCCACGATCGCCTTATAGAGCAGCAGCTTATAGTTGAGTTTGAAGTTGTCGACAAGAAGCTGAAAGGCATTTTTGAACAGCAATGCTCGGCACCTCGATTTGAGTAAGATTCTCCCCTGCCCCGCACGGCCTTACGCTGGCTTGTGCGCGAGATCCAGCCGCTCTTCGCCGGTGAGGTCGAAGTAGGCGACGAACATGAGGGAGGCGTAGTATAAAAACAGGAGCAGCACCAAGAGCTCCACCGTCAGAACGACGGGGATATTCAGGTTGCCCAAAGAACTCAGCCCCACGACGAGCAAGTCGAGCACGAGGCCGATGGCGACCGGCAGAAAGACGGACAAGAACAGGCTGCCGCGCTTTTTGACGGCCAGCTGGTTCGAGTAGCGCAGCGCTTCCATATACCCGCAGCCGGTGAGCAGGCGGCAGGGCAGCCACAGCAGCATATACGACGCGCCGTAGCAGAGCACGGCGACCAGCCCGATGAGGGTGATGAGCACGACGATGGAGCTGGCGATGCCCGCCAAAAGCAGCGACTCGGCATACAGCAGGCCGGCCGTGATGACCGCCCACACCTCGTAGCAGGCAAACAGCACGCAGGTAATGACGAGGGTCGCCAGAAAGTTGCAGTCGAAGCGGCCGAGCACGCCCTTGAAGGTGCGGATGCCGAGGCGCATATGCTTTTCGATCAGCCCCAGCAGCATGGGCATGCAAACGAGGGTGCACACCCCGCAGACGATGGCGAACGGCCACCCCCTCGCATTGAAGGGCGACAGCACGAAAAAGAGGTCGTAAAAAAAGAACTCTCCGTCCGTAAAGAAGCCGCGCACCAGCCGCGCGAGGCTTTCAAGATCGACCGACATCGCGAGAAAATACGAGGGCAGCAGCGCGAACACGAAGATGAATATGAAATTTTTGAACATATAACGCAGAGCGCCGCCGATATACCGCACGAATTCTCCAGCGCCTCTCTGTACGCGAGGCGCACCTTTAGATTTTATACACTTTTATTATATAATAAAAGTTGCGGAATGTAAAGTCTTTATTTTATTTTGCCGCAATTTTTTGCCCGCCATGCACGCCCTTCGGCCGCGCCCGCAAAGGGAAAGAGCGCTTTCGCGCAGCGCAGGAAGGCGGGGCGTGAAAGCGCCGCCGCGGCGCAAAAGATGCAAAAAATGGCGCCGCGCGATTTGGTGCGCGCGGCGCCCCTGCCGCCTTATCCCGCCCGCAGGCGGGAAGGGAAATTATTCGATCTCGATGCGGTGCTCCTCTTCCTTCTCCTTCACTTCCTTCGGGATGCAGACGTTGAGGATGCCGTTTTCGTACTTGGCCTTGATGTCCTCCTTGCGGATATCGCCGACGTAGTAGCTGCGGCTGCACGAGAAGCTGCGTTCGCGATGGATGTAGTTGTCCTTCTTGTCGCCCTCGTTCTTCTCGCTCTTGTTGGCGGTGATGCTCAGATAGCCGTCTTTGAGGTCGATGTGGATGTCCTTCTTATCCATGCCGGGCAGCTCCACTTCCATCTGGTAGGCGTCGTCCGTCTCCTTGATGTCCGTGCGCATATACTTCTGCGCGCGCTTGTCGCTGTAGCCGTAAAATGCGGGGAAGAAATCGTGCATCGCTTCTTCAAAGAAATCGTAATTATTGTTTCTGCTGAGTTCATGTTTCATAACAGTCATCTCCTTTCAGTGCTGGCACTTACTATCTATAAGTGTTAGCACTCTCTTTCAAATTCTGCTAATATTATACCACTTCTATTTTTACAGTCAAGTATTTGAAGGTACTTTTTCAAAAAAATCTGAAAAAATTTTTCGCAGCAAAAAGGGGCGGCAAAAGCCGCCCCCGAAAGGCATTTGCATCTTATTCTTCGCCCGGCTCCTCTGCCCCGCCCGCGTCACCTTCCGAACGCGCGCCGCTATCCGCAGCGCCCGCCTCCTGCGGAGGGTCGGCATCGAGGGGGCAAAAATCGAACTTTTCCACGTCGAACAGGCCGCGGTCAGTCAGCTTGAGGGAGGGGATGACGGGCAGCGCGAGGAAGGAGAGGGCCATGAAGGGGGAAAATTCGCGCGAAAATCCCAATTCGTAGGCGGCCTCGTCCAATGCGGCTGCGCGCGCGGCGTACTCTTCGGCGGGCAGCGAGCTCATCAGCCCCGCGATGTCCAGCGGCAGCGACGCGGTGCGCCCCCGCCCGACGACCGCCATGCCCCCGCCGATGCGGGCGAGCTCTTGCACGGCGGCGGCCATGTCGGCGTTGTTGTCGCCGAGGACGATGACGTTGTGCGAGTCGTGCGCGACGCTGGTCGCGATCGCCCCGCCCCACAGGCCGCAGCCCTCCGCCAGGCCCAGCCCGATATTGCCGCTGCCGCGGTGCCGCTCGACGACGGCGAGCTTCAACAGATCTGTGCCGCGCAGGTCGACGTCGCCGTCCGCACTCGCCACCGCGCGCACGCTGCGGCCGGTGACCAAGCTGCCCGGCTGCACGCGGATGACGTTGGCGTACCCGCCCTTGAGGGAGATGCGGAAGCTGTCGGGAGAGATGCCCCCGACGTGCACGGTATCGCGCACGCAGTCGGGCAGGTACTTTTGCCCCGCGCCGAACAGCGGCATCCCCTCGATGGCGACCAGCTCTCCCTTTTTGAAGGTGAAGGCGCAATGGAAGTTTTCCAGGTCGTCGAACACGGCGATGTCCGCGTCGCAGCCGGGCGCGATGGCGCCCTTGCCGCGCAGACCGTAACACTCGGCGGCGTTGAGGGTGGCGATGATGACCGCCCACACGGGGCTGAGCCCCGCCTGCACGGCGGTGCGCAGGGCGGCGTCGAGGTGGCCGTGCGCGCAGATGTCGGCGGCGTGGCGGTCGTCCGTGCAGAAGAGGAAGCGCCGCAGGTTGGCCGCCGTGACCGCGCCGCAATTTTCGGCGACGTTGCGCGCCGCCGAGCCCTCGCGCAGGTGGACGTACATGCCGCGCGCGGCCTTTTCCGCCGCTTCGGCGACGCAGGTGCACTCGTGGTCGGTGGAGATGCCTGCCGCGATGTAGGCGTCCAGCTCCGCCCCTTCCAGCCCCGGCGCGTGGCCGTCGACCATCTTGCCCGCCGCGCGCGCGCCCTCCAGCTTTCGCAGCGCCTCCGCGTCCTTGCCCAGCACGCCGGGCGCGTTCATGAATTCTCCGAGGCCGAAGAAGGCGTCCCCCTGCAGCAGCGCCGCCGTCTGCTCCCCCGTAAGGCATGCGCCGCTCGTCTCGAAGGGTGTGGCGGGCACGCAGGAGGGCAGCATCAGCTTCACTTCGAGCGGGGTATTTTGCGCGGCGCGGGCGATGTACTGCGCGCCGTCGACGCCGCAGACGTTGACGATCTCGTGCGGGTCGGCGATGACGGTGGTCGTGCCGCGGGGCATGACCAGCCGCGCGAACTCCTCGGGCGAGAGCTGCGCGCTCTCGATGTGGACGTGCGCATCGATCAGGCCGGGCACGGCGACCTTGCCGCGGATGTCGTACTCGCGCTCCCCCTCGTACGCGCCGATGCCCGCGACCTTGCCGCAGGCGATGGCGATGTCGCCGCGCTGCACCTGACCGGTGAACACGTTGACGAATGTTCCGTTTTTGAGCACGACGTCGGCAGGCGTCCTGCCCAGCGCGACGTCGATGAGCCGTTCGATCATGGCACTTTCTCCTTTGCCGCCATTATACCACACCCGCGCGCAAAAGAAAAGCCCCGCGCGAAAATTGTTGCTTTTTTGGCCCGTTCTGAAGGGCAAACGCGGCGCGAGCTGCCCGCTTTGCCCCGCCGCCGCGCGCCCCGCCGGCTGCAATGCGCGAAGGATATGCGAACACCCCCGCGCCGAACGGCGCGGGGGTGCTGCAAACGAT
>CASEIS010000082.1 GCA_949287895.1 uncultured Bacillota bacterium | reverse complement strand
TTCGAGGCGCAGATGCGTAACCCGGTGCTCACCAAGGAGCAGATATTGTTTGCGCTCCACAACTTCCGCAAGATAGACATCTCCACGCAGGAAGGCAAGCAGCGGCTGATTGACGGCTTTGTAAACAGTATTTACTTATATGACGACCATTTCGTCATTACATACAATTACAAAGGCCAGAGCAAGACGGTAACGTTTGAAGAACTGAATCGTTCGCCTTTAACCTCAAAGGGGTCACCACGCAAGACGCGCAGTGCATTTGGCACTGCGCGTCTTGCGTGGTCGCTTCAACGAAGCGGCGAACCCGGAGGGTTCGTGCTCGCAGAGCTTTGCGCCGCAGGCGCAAGCCCCCGGTGGGGTCACCAAATTGGAACTATCCGAACGCCACTATTACGCAGCAGTGGGTTCGGGTAGTTTTTTATTGCCGTAAAAAGGCCGATCCAAATGATTTCATCAGACAGTTCACCACGCAAGACGCGCAGTGCATTCGGCACTGCGCGTCTTGCTTTTCCGTCAGCGGGCGGGCGGCTGCCGGCGGAGTTCGTTTTTATAGTTCGTGCCCCAGGCGTCCATCGCGTCCAGGATCGGTTTCAACGAAAAGCCGAGCGGCGTCAGGGAGTATTCGACCCTGGGCGGAACGACGGGGTAGATCTTGCGGGAGAGCAGCCCGGTCGTCTCCATGTCGCGCAGCTGCTGGGTCAGCATCTTCTGCGTGACGCCCTTCAGCGCCCGCTTCAGTTCCGAAAACCGCCGCGTGCCCTGCAGCAGTTCGCGCAAAATGAGCACCTTCCATTTGTTTCCGATCATCGAGAGCGTCACTTCGACGGGGCAATCGGGCAAGCTGCGGTCCATGGCAAGCGCCTCCTGTATCGTATGGTATCCTATTCGATACTATACCACAAAATAGTGCCTACTTGACAATAGAACACCTTGCCTGTATAATAACACCATGGCTGAAAAAAGTCAAGAAAATCAAAGTAAGGAGATCGATATGACGAACGTTGAGCAGGTAAACGAGTATTTGGGCGACGCCGGGATGTATTACATCGCGACGGTAGACGAGAATGCACAGCCGCACGTCAGGATTTTCACGTCGCACGCGGTCGTCGGCGGGAAGCTGTACATCCAGACGAACAAGACCAAGGAAGTGTTCAAACAGATCATCGCTAACCCGAAGGTGGAGATCTGCGCCTTCCATAAGGGGAAGTGGATGCGCATCACGGGCGAGCTCGTGCATGACGACACGACGGCCGCCCGCAAGAGCGTGCTGGATGCGCAGCCCGAACTGCGCACGGCCTACCATTACGACGAGAACGACGGCGTTTGCGCCGTGCTGTACTTCCGGTCGGCAAAGGCCGTCATCTATTCGTTTACAGACGACCCCGTAGAGATCGATATCTGACCGCACGCCCGCAAGGGCGCGCGCCGGCAAAGGGAAGGGGCGGGCTTTTTCAAAAAAAGCCCGCCCCTCTTTTCATGCGGCGGGGCCGTACTGCGGCCGCCGCGCTTTGCTATCCGGATTAGCGGCGATCGGCGACTTTTTGCGGGTGTCGCGGCGCTGCGTACTGTGCGCTCGTTCAGCGGCGGGCGGCGGGGGAGGTGTCGGCGGTCGGCTCCGCCGCTGCAGCTGCGCCCGCCGTGTCGGCGGGGGGAAGGGACGCTGCCTGCGCGCGGCGCATGCGGTTCCAATTCCAAAATCCGTACAGGTCGTTGAAGAAAAACAGCGCGAAGCACACGACGACGGAGAGGTAAGAGATGTCTTCGAGCGTCGCCAGCACCCACAGCACGATGAGCACGACGTCGTTGGCGGCGTAGGCGAGGGCGAAGTAGGGGCTGCGGCGGAAGGTCAGGTACACGGCGAGGAAGCTGGTCGTCACCGAGATGGTGCTGGGCACGAGGTTGGCGGTGTGGAAGGCGTCGAGGATGAACCAGAAGGCGGCGGTGATGGCGGCCGCGGCGAGCAGCATCCAGATCCACTCGCCGCGTTTGAGCTTGCCGACGGCGACCTGCGCGCGCTGCCCCTTGTAGGGGTGGCGCAGCCAGGCGATGAGCGCGAACAGCGCCATGGGTGCGGTCATGCCCAGGTAAGTGAGCATCTCGCCATAGTAGGCGAAGGTGTACGAGATGATGCCGTACAGCACGCTGAAGGCGAGCATCAGCACCTGCCCGAGCGGGTTGCCCTTGGCGCAGAAGATGAGGGACGTCGCCCCCACCAGCGACGCGGCGAGGGTCAGGTAGTTGGCGCGGTCAAACAGCGCGAAGGCGAGGATGATGAGCGCGAGCGAGCCCAGCCACAGCAGCCATTCGCCGACGGTAAAGTAGCGCACGAGTTTTTTCAGCATAGAAGCTCCCGCGGCGGGGTTTAAGTTTTGCCTGTGCCCCCCGGCCGCAAAAAAAAGGAGCCAACGGACCAACCATAAAAGCCTGCGGCTGGCCATTGACTCCGAGCATGCCCGCCCCGGCGGGCGGGGCATGCAAGTTTTTCGTTCAGTTGCCCCTATCATACCAAAAGGCCGCGCCCTTGTCAACCGTTTGTGCGCCCTTTTTTTGCGTTTTGCGCCGCCTGCGCCTGCGCCCCCGCCCGCGGCGGGCCGCCCGCTTCCAAAATTTTCCGCGCCCCGCGCATAGGCGGGGCATTTTTTGCACATACAGGAAATAAAAGGAGGGCTTTGTATGGTTTTTGGGATGAAAAAGATCGCGCGGCGCAGCATTTGTATCGCCGCGGGTGTGGCGGCGTGCGCGCTCGCCTGCGCCGTCGCCCTCGCCGCATCCGCCTTGCC
>CASEIS010000081.1 GCA_949287895.1 uncultured Bacillota bacterium | reverse complement strand
AAGCTCGCGACGTATGCCTCCCGCTGCATCGAAAACGAGATCCTCATGTACCTGCGCCGCCTCGTGCGGGTGCGCAACGAGGTCTCCTTCGACGAGCCGCTCAACACCGATTGGGAGGGGAACGAGCTGCTGCTCTCCGATATCCTCGGCACCGATAGCGACGTCGTGTATAAAGACGTCGAAACGGGCGTCGAAAAGGAACTGCTGCGCGGCGCGCTGCGCAAGCTGCCCGAGCGCGACCGCCGCATCATGACCATGCGCTTCGGGCTGGACGGCAAGGAGGAGATGACCCAAAAGGACGTCGCCGACGTGCTCGGCATCTCCCAATCCTACATATCCCGACTCGAAAAAAAGATCATCGCCAAGCTCAAAAGCGAGATCGGCAAGCTCGTGTAGAGGTCAATTCTCATAAACGCTGTGCGGTTATGTCACGCATAGTACTTTAAGAATAGCGGAAATCGCCGCGGCGCACATACTTTTTTCCCCTTCGTACATACTGCCTCGGGAGGGAAAAGGTATGCTGCAAAAAGTGGAGATCTGCGGGGTGGATACGGCGGGGCTGCCCGTGCTGACGGCGGAGGAGAGCGGCGAGCTGATGCGCCGCTTGAAGGCGGGGGATGCCGCCGCGCGCGAGCGGTTCGTGGTGGGCAACATGCGCCTCGTGCTCTCGCTGGTCAAGCGCTTCTGGGCGAAAAACGCCAACGCCGACGACGTCTTCCAGGCGGGATGTATCGGGCTCTTGAAGGCGATCGATAACTTCGATCTCTCCGTCGGCGTCCGCTTTTCGACGTACGCCGTGCCCATGATCTTGGGGGAGATCAAGCGCTACCTGCGAGACGGCAACTCGCTGCGCGTCTCCCGCTCCATCCGCGACACAGCCTACCGCGTGCTCAAGACGCGCGAGCAGCTGGAGGCGGAGGACAAGGAGGCGACCATCGAAAAGATCGCCGAAGCGATGCAGGTGCGCGAGAAGGAGGTCGTCTACGCGCTGGACGCCATCTCCGACCCCGTCTCCCTCTTTGAGCCCGTCTACAACAAGTCGGGCGACGCGCTCATGCTGATGGACCAGATCTGCGACGAAAAGAACAACGACGAGGTGTGGACGGAGCACGCGGCGCTGGCGGAGGCGATGTCGCATCTCGGCGAGCGGGAGCGCAAGATCTTGTTTCTGCGCTACTACGAGGGCAAGACGCAGACGGAGATCTCGGGCGAGGTGGGCATCTCGCAGGCACAGGTCTCGCGGCTGGAAAAGAGCGCCATCAACGCCATCCGCAGCGATATCGCCTGCGACGGCGAGTAAATTTGCGCGCGCGAAAGGGGAGAGCGGCAAAAAGCGCGCGTTTATGCCACGCATAATAATTTTTTTGCGCCCTTTGCAACGCAAGGTGCAGGGGAAAATACTGTATTATGTCACGCATAGCACTTGCGAGGGGCGGCCAATGCCGCCCCTTTTTCGATGTTCCGCGAATGCTTTCCCTCGCAGCGGCCCGATCATTGCGTTCTTATGATTATGATATGGTCCGGTTCGGATAGTAGGCCGCCGCGCGATGCGCGGCGGCCTCGCTTTGCGCCGAGCGGTGCCCTTCTTGCGGCACAGCCGGGGGGGTGGTGCAGGTCGTGCCGAAAAAACTGCAGTTCGTCGCCGAAAAAACAGAATGGCGCGGAAAAACGGCGGGTCGAACGACTTTTCTTGCAAGCGCCCCTTCGCGGTGGTATGCTTTTGCCGCAGGTCAAAGAACGAAGGCCTGCGGCAAATTTATTGTCAAAGGAGGATAAGATGCAAAAGGTTTGCAAGGCAAAGAAGGCGGCAGCCTCCTTTGCGGCAGTGGCTGTAGCTCTCGTAATGGGCGTCGGCGTGCTTTCCGGCACATCGCTCGTCTCCGCAAGCGAAGGCACGGGTCTGACGAAGTACTACACAGACTTCAACAGCATGGAAGAGGCCAAGGCGGCCGCCGAGGAACTCAACCGCGAGATCGTCGGCGAGGGCGCATCGCTGCTCAAAAACAGCAACGAGGCGCTGCCCCTGTCCGGCGGCGAGTGGGTGAGCGTGTTCGGCGTGCGTTCGGACAACCTCATCGGCGCGTCCGACAGTTCGGGCGCATGGAGCTCCGCAACTTCGGGCAGCGACGAGACGGTCGCGGCGGCGCTCGAGCACGCGGGCTTCCACGTCAATCCGACGCTGGTCGACTTTTACGCGCTCGACCAGTCTGAGATCGGCGCGGAAGTGACCGACTTTACCGGTCAGGTGGACAGCTCGACCAAGATCTACAACGACGTCGCGTTCATCGTGCTTTCCCGCGAGGGCGGCGAGGGCTCGGACGCGTCCCGCGTGACCGACCAGACGGTGGGCGCGGAGGACGACCACAAGGCGCTGTACACCGACGACGACGGCAACACGTACAAGCATTATCTGATGCTGACCGACGAAGAGGAGGCTCTCATCGAGTACGTCACCGCGCGCTTCGATAAGGTCGTCGTGATCACGAACACGTCCAACCCTATGGAGCTGGAAGACCTCGAAAATAACGACAAGATCAGCGCCATCCTGCACATCGGCCGCCCCGGCGTGGGCGGGCTCGCGGGCATGACGGACATCCTCCTCGGCCTCAGCCCCTCCGGCGGCCTCGTGGACGAGTGGATGGCAGATTTCACCACCGACCCCACTTGGTACAACTTCGGCAGCAATAATCAGACCGGCGGCGCGACCGGCGGGGCCGGCTCCAACTCGTATATGCGCGAGGGCGGCATCGTCGTCGGCAGCGCGGAGGACGTCGATACATACACCTCGTACGACACCGAGGGCTACCACGGCGTCGACTACGAGGAGGGCATCTACCTCGGCTACAAGTATTATGAGACCGTCTACACCGAGATCGCGCTGGGCAACCTCAACTACGACGCGGAGACGGATACGCTCACCGAAAACGAGACTTCGGCCGGGCAGACGGCAGACTCTCTCGCCGACGCGCAGGCGTGGTGGGAAAAGTACGTGCTCTATCCTTTCGGCTACAGCCTCAACTACACGAGCTTCTCCTTCAACGCGGGCGGCATCTATACCGATGAAGGGTGCAAAAACGCCCTGCAGGGCGACCTCGCCGCTCTGTTCGCTTCCGAAGTCGGCAGCGAGGCAGACGTAGAAACCATTTACATCCCCGTCACCGTCAAGAACACGGGCAGCGTCGCGGGCAAGAAGACGGTGCAGGCGTACGTGAGCGCCCCGTACTATGCGGGCGGCGTCGAAAAGGCGGCCGTCGCGCTGGTCGGCTTTGCCAAGACGGACATCCTGCAGCCGGGCGAAGAGCAGACAATCGTCGTCTCCATCAACGTGCAGGATATGGCTTCGTGGGACTATAACGACGCGAACGAGAACGGCTCGCGCGGCTGCTACGAGCTGGATGCGGGCGACTACACCATCCGCCTGATGGAGGACTCGCACTACGACTACGCGACGGACGTCGACAACACGACCGACGCATACGACGAAGTCACCTTTGCGCTGGACGAGACGGCCATCCTCAGGCTGGACGACTACTCGGGCAACGAGCTCGAAAACCTCTTCTCCGCGGAGAACGGTTCCGCCGACGGCACGACCGAGATCGGCGACCACGACTACAACAATATCCGCACCGCGGACATGATGGCGGACGGCGAGAGCGGCATGACCATCATCTCCCGCGCGAACATGGTATCCACCTTCCCCGAAGCGCCCACGGCGGCCGACCTCACCTTCCAGAACGAGGTGCTGGACAACATCGGCTATTGGGACAACTTCCGCGTGACCGAAACGCCCGAGATCGACAGTTCCACCGGTCTCGAAGTGCCCGGCACGAGCACCTACGAGTACGGCCCGAGCTACGACAAGGAGAGCGACCCTTGGTATAAAGAGGAGAGCGACATCCCTTCGACCTGGGCGCAGGCGACGGGCGTGTATGACGAGGACCACATGGTCCAGAACAACCGCACGGAGACCTCCAACCCGATGTACGTCTCCCTCGCGGAAGAGACCCCCATCAAATTTGCAGACATGGCGGGCGTCGCGTACGACGACCCCCTGTGGGATACCTTCCTCAACCAGCTCACCTATGACGAGCTGTGCTCGCTCATCGAATTCGGCGGCTATTCGACGGCAGACGTCGCTTCCATCGGCAAACTCAAGACGGAAGACTCCGACGGCCCCAACAACTGGGACAGCTCGCACTGCTGGGCTTCCGAAGACATGATCGGCGCCACCTTCAACACCGAGCTTGCCAACAAACAGGGCACGATCATGGGCAACTTCGGCCTGCTGCTGGGCAGAAACGGCTGGTACGCCCCCGGCGCGGACATCCATCGTTCGCCCTTCTCCGGCAGAAATAACGAGTACTATTCGCAGGACGGCCTGCACAGCGGCACGATGGCTGCTGCGGCCATCCAGGGCGTGCAGTCCAAGGGCATCATCTGCTATGTCAAGCACTGCTTCATGAACGATCAGGAGACCAACCGCGGCAACCTGTTTACTTGGGCAGACGAACAGGCGATCCGTGAAAACTACAGCAAGGCTTTCCAGATGGCATTGCAGGAGGGCGGCAGTAAGGCTGCCATGACCGGTTACGGACGTTTGGGCGGCTGGTCGAATACCAACAACTACAACCTCAACACCGAACTGTATCAGAATCAGTGGGGTACCCAGGCTTACTTTGTAACGGACGGTTACATCGGTTGGAGAATCAGAACGGATCCCGACATGATGGTCCGTGCCGGCAACCAGATGGAACTGTACACCACGCCCTTCGTCGAGTACCTCTCCGGCGAATGGGATCCCGACTATGAATGGACGGACGCCAATGGTGAGACGCATACCGGCATGGTCATGATCGACACCGTCGACCAGGAGACGGGCGCAGACGTCACCGTCGCCAGCCCGACGCAGTGGTACTGCGTGCGCCAGTCGGCGAAGGCCATCCTCTATCAGCTTTCGAACACTTCCGCGCAGTTCAACGGCTACAGCGAGATGAGCATCGAGGGCTCCGCGCTCGCCGCGGGCACCCGCGAAGTCAGCTACGAGGCGAGCGTCTCGGTGGAGAGCTACCTGACCGCAGGCTCGAGCGCGACCTATTCCATCACGGCGGGCAGCCTCCCCGAGGGCGTGACGCTGGATGCGAACACGGGCGCCATCGCGGGCACCCCCGAAGAAGCGGGCGACTTCAACTTCACCGTGCAGTTCATGATCGACGGCTGGGTCGACAAGACGGCAAATTATTCCATCCACATCGATGAAGCGGTCACGGTCAACCAAGACAGCGACCCGCTCGACGGCATGCAGGTGGGCGAATCTTTCTACGCGCTGCTCGAATCTGACGAGTTCAACACCGACAACTATACGAGCGTAGAGTGGGGCGTCGCGCCCGGTTCTTCCCTCCCCGCAGGCCTGACCATCGACGCCGCGACCGGCGAGATCACCGGCACGCCGACGCAGGCGGGCACCTTCACGACGACCATCCGCCTCACGGCCACGCAGGGTTCCGATCAGGGCGGCAGCAAGGGCAGCAAGAACGGCATCCAGACCTTCGACATGGGCGGCAACAAGGGCGGCCCGACCACGACGACCACCGAGGTCGATACCGTGCTCACCTTCGTCATCGCCGAAGCCGGCGGTTCGGAGACCGATCCGGGCTACGTGAGCGGAGACGATGTGCAGGGTATGATCGACGGCGCCGTGTCCGACCTCGAGGGTGCGATCGAAGACCTCGAAAACACGGTCGCAGGCTTGCAGGAGAGCATCTCGCAGCTCGAAAGCGGTGAGGGCCAGGAGGGCGGCTGCGGCAGCTCGATCGGCGTCTCGCTGGCGGGCGTCGGCGCAGCGCTCGTCGCGGCGGCGGCAGCGATCGTCGCTGTGAAAAAGCGCAATAAAAATTAAGTAAAGCACATCCCCAAGATATTCGGGTGATCTCTCGGGTATCTGATCATCAGGCAGGCAGCGTATGCCGGAGCGATCCGGCATACCTGTTGCCTGTCAATTTTCAAAACTGCCTGTATGATATTTTTTCGCGGCGCGCATGCCGCCGCACAAACTTCCGTCCGAATAAAACCTTATAAAAAGGAGCGTATATTTTTATGAAAAAAATTCCCGCGATGATGCTCTCCATGCTGTGCGCGGCGGCGCTCGCGGCCACCTGTGTGGCGTGCGCGCCCGCGCCCGACGATCAGGAAGGAGGAGAGGAAAAGGCCAAGTACACCGTCACCTTCGATACGGACGGCGGCTCTGCCGTCGACGCGCAGACGGTCGAGGAGGGGAGCTACGCGACCCGCCCCGCCGAAGATCCCGAAAAGGAAGGGTACGTGTTCGGCAACTGGTACGCCGACGAGGGGCTGGAGGACGTGTTCGCCTTCGAGAGCACTGCCATCACGCAGGACACCACCGTGTATGCGGGCTGGGTGGATGCGAGCAGCGCCCTGACGGCGACCTTCTATTGGAATTACGAGGGCGCGGCCGAAGAAGTGTTCCGCACCGTCTATTTTGAGAGCGGCGAGCGCATCGGCGCGGTCGAGAGCCCCGCGCGCGAGGGGTACGTCTTTTCGGGTTGGTTCACCGAAGAGGGCGAGGAGTTCGCTCCCGCGAGAAAGTACGAGTCGTCCGTAGAGTTTTACGCCTCGTGGCAGGCTTCGTACACCTTCGAGGCGGAGTACACGCAGCTGACCGGCCTGCAGGCGGACTATCCCGACTATGCGGATGAAAACGGCAACAAGCTGGGCTACAACTTCTCGGGCAGCGCCAACGGCACCAACCTCATCAAGGGGGACGCGTCGGCGAGCAACGGCAGCTACGTCAGCGGCCTCTATTACCGCGGCGGCTACCTCGAATTCGTTATCACGTCGGATACGGCCGTCGAAGACGCGCAGCTGCGCCTCGTGCTCGGCTGTGAATATGCGGACATTTCCCTGACCGCGGCCACCTATCGCGTGACGGTGAACGGCGAGATCGTCGCCTACACCGCGCAGATCAATCTCGGCAACGGCGCAGAAGTCTCCACCAACCCCGGCTTGCGCGGCGGCTGGCAGGAGATCAACGTCGGCAATATCAGCCTGCAGGAGGGCGAAAACGTCATCCGCCTGACCGTCAACAACAACCAGACGCCCGCGGGCGATGCGGGCACGGTGGACGCGGCGTCGCCGATGGTCGACTGCATCAAGATCGTCACCAACGCCGGCCTGTCCATGACCGAGTACAACAAGGACTGACGCGCCATGGAAGCGGTTCGCAAATTTTTGGCGGGCAGGGGCGTCGGGTACTACCTGTCTCTGCTCGCCCTCGCCTGCGGCATCGCGGCGGGCGTGCTGTACGGCTGCACGGGCGTCACCTCCTTCAACCCCGACTATAACACGGGCGTCTTCATCTGCGTGTGGGGCGGGGTGGCGCTGTGCGCGGCGACCATCGTGTTCGACTGCAAGGAGGTGCGCTACGTCGCCGCTATGCTCTTTCTGTACGGCTTCATGTGGTACATCTACTCGCAGGTGACCTACATCGCCAACGTGTTCGTGGCGATCGACGGCTACGGCTTCACGGCGGCGTTTTTGGCGACCTTCATCGCGGCGTTTATGGCCTTCGTGCTGGCGCTGCTGGGCGGGATCCTGACCAACCTGCGTCCCCGCAAGCGGGCGGCCGCGGAGGTGAAAGATGAAAGTGTTTAAGAGAAAATTATGGGAGGGCCTCGCGCTCGCGCTGACGGCGCTGTTCGTCGTGCTGTTGGGCGGCTACTCCATCGCCATGAGCCAGAGCGCCGCCATCAACAACGCGCTCAATATCTCCTCCTCCGAGATCGAACGCTCGGACGAGGAGCAGTATCAGTACTTCAAGCGCAGCTACGGCGACGAGGACTATACGAAGCTGGAGGAAGACTACCTCGCCCTCGCCGAAGAGGTGGAGGGGGAGGGCATCGTCCTCCTGAAGAATGAAAACGGCGCCCTGCCCCTCGCCGACGGAGAAAAGGTGAGCACCTTTTTGACCGGCTCGGTCATGTTCAACTACGCGACGTCCGGCTCCTCCGCGGCGGATACGGAGGGATACACCGACCTCAAGACGGCGCTCGAGGGGGCGGGGCTGCAGGTCAACGCCGACCTCTGGGACTTCTATTCCGAACAGGTCGACCTGCTCGGCATGGGCCGCTATAAAGAGGGCACGCGCTACATGGTCAACGAGGTGCCGTACGAGAGCATCCCCTCCGACGTGCGCGCCACCTTCACCGAATACGGCACCGCCATCCTGACTGTCGCCCGCAACAGCGGCGAGGGCTCGGACATCAACTCCACCCGCTCGGATACGCCCGACGGCAGCTACCTCACCCTCTCCGATGCGGAGCTGGGCGTGCTGCGCGAGCTGACCGCGCTGAAAGAGGCGGGGCAGATCGCCAAGATCGTCGTCCTGCTCAATTCTTCGGCGACCATCCAGCTCGACTTTCTCGAGGCGGAAGGGGTCGACGTGGACGCCTGCCTGTGGGTGGGGAACGTCGGCAAGGGCGGCATCACCGGCGTCGCCAAAGTTCTGACCGGCGCGTACGTGCCCAGCGGCAAGTTGACGGATACCTACCTGAAGGACAACTTGTCCTCTCCCGCGATGATGCAGCAGTCGTACAACGAGTTCAACAACTTCATGCGCCAATATACGGGCGCAGACAGGCTGGAAGACAGCTCGCAGATGTACTACGGCGTCTATACCGAGGGCATCTACGTCGGCTACCGCTACTACGAGACGCGCTACACCGACTACGTGACGGGCAGCGGCAACGCGGGCGACTATGCGTACGCGGCGGACGTCGCCTATCCCTTCGGCTACGGCCTGAGCTACACGAGCTTCGCGTATGAGTCCTTCGACGTCGCGTACGACGCCGAAGCGCGCGAATATACCGTCACGGTGACCGTCAAAAATACGGGCGACACCTACTCCGGCAAGCAGGTCGTCGAGGTGTATCTGCAGAAGCCGTACACCGACGACATGGCGGCGCGCGGCGTCGAAGTGGCCGCGGCCGAGCTGGTCGGGTACGCCAAGACGGACATCCTCGCCCCCGGCGAGACGAGCGAGCCCATCGAGATCGCCGTCTCCGAGAGCCGCCTCAAGAGCTACGACGCGAACGTCGCAGAGACGTACATCGTCGGCGCGGGCGCGTACCTGTTCACCGTCGCCAACGGCGCGCACGAGGCCGCCAACAACTTCCTCGCGGCGCAGGGCTATACGGTCGAAAATACGGACGGCCGCATGGATGCGGACGGCGACGCCTCGCTCGTGCAGTCCTTCGAAAAGCAATTTGACGGCAGCACTTACGCCGTGTCCGAGCATACGGGCAGCGCGGTGACCAACCGCCTCGATTTTGCCGACCTCAACAAATACGAGGGCAGCGGCACGAAAGTGACCTACGTCTCGCGCAGCGATTGGCAGGGTACCCTGCCCGCGGCGGCTGTCGAGGTGGAGCTGACGGACAAGCTGTACGAAGACCTGCAGCGCAACCGCCCCATCGAAGAGGATCCCGCGGCCGAGATGCCCTCGTACGGCGAAAACAACGGCTACACGATCGCGGAGCTGCGCGGCGAGCCGTATGAAAGCGAAAAGTGGCAGGACCTCCTCGATCAGATGACGTTTGAAGACCAGGCCTACCTGATCACCAACGGCATGTACACGACGGTGCCGCTCAGCTCGGTCGCCAAGCCGGACACGCGCGAGTACGACGGCCCCACGGGCGTCGTCGGCTCGGCGGGCGGGCTGTCCTTCCCCAGCGAGGGGATCTGGGCGGCGACCTTCAACGACGAGCTCATCCGCCGCGTCGGCGAGATGCTCGCCGAAGACGCGCTGTCGCAGGGGCTGACCGGCCTGTACGCGAACGCGGTCAACATCCACCGCACCCCCTTCGGCGGCAGGTCGCACGAATACTTTTCGGAAGATCCCTATCTTTCGGGCATGGCGAGCGTCGCCGAGATCGCGGGCATGCAGTCGAAGGGCGTCGTGGCGCACGTCAAGCACATCGCCTTCAACGACCAGGAAGACCAGCGCTCGGGCGGGGCCGTCTGGCTGAACGAGCAGGCCGCGCGCGAGATCTATCTGCTGCCCTTTGAATACTCCCTCTCTTCGGCGCAGGGGATGGGCAACGCGCACGCCGTCATGTCGGCGATGAACCGCGCGGGCGCCGTCTGGGTGGGCGCGAGCGACGCCCTCCTCAACGAGATCGCGCGCGGCGAATGGGGCTTCGACGGATACTGCATCACCGATATGGCCGCCTCGAACACGGCGTATATCATGACCTATCAGGACGGCATCCCCGGCGGCACGGACCTCTTCCTCGGGAGCGGGTCGCGCACGGCGCTGGACGCCTATAAAGAGGACGCGACCTTCGCGCAGGCGATGCGCGAGGCCTGCCACAGGATCCTGTACGTCGTCTCCAACTACAGCGCCGCACTCAACGGCATGACGCCTGACACCTCCGTCGGCGAAACGAGCTGGTGGTGGAGCGACGCCATCATGGCGGGAGTCGTCGCGGCGGGTGCGCTGGCGGCAGTCTGCATCGTCATGTACGGTATTTCGGCGGTCAAAGAAAAACGGCACATTCCCTCCTAACTATTTCGCGGCCCCGCAGTTCCTGCGGGGCCTGCAGTTTGTACGAAAAAACCGTCCGTTTGGCGGCGGATATTGAAAAGGCGACAGATCTATGGTACAATATAAGAGCCTCGGGCATCTGTGTATCGCCTTGTTTTATGAGGAGGCAGGCTCCGCCGGGTATTGCCTGAGCCGGCGGGAGGGGATCGGATGGAAGAACTGTTTTTATATTTTACCTTCGTCTACGATTGGGTCAACGTCCTGCAGCTGCTCGCCGTGTCATTTTCGGTCGTGCTCGTGCTCAGCCCGTTTTCCTTCGGGAAGCGCGGGCGCGGGCTGCTGCTCTTTTGCGCGCAGATCGCCTGCGTGTTCGCGGCGGAGACGCTGCTCAACTGGATGCTCTTTTACCTGTCGCACTTCGTGTACTTTTTGTCGGGGATCAACTTTCCGCTGGCGCACCTGGTCACGATCGCCGTCTACGCGGCATTCATCAGCCGCTACGACGTAAAGAGCCGCTTCGTCCTCGCCGCGACGGTGTTCGTCACCGCCATCACGACGGCAGAACTGGGCACGCAGATGATGCGCCTGTTCGCCTCTGCGGGCGGCTTTATCGAGGGGTTCGCGGTGGCGGCAGACGTGCTGATCGTCCTCTTTGCGGTGCTCATCCACGTCTACTCCGTCCACGTCTTCGGCAACATCCCCGCGATCTCCGTCGCGATCACCCTCGCCGTCGCCGCCGCGTCCGCGGCCGTCGTGTTCGGCGTCGAGATCGCCTCTATCCGCAACGCGCTGGAGACCAGCCCGAGCGTCTGCCTGATCTTGTTCTACGTTTACCTCATCACCGTGGCCGTCTACATCGTCATCTACTGTCACTGTACCGAGCATAACAGAAAGATCATCCTCGAGGTGGACAAAAAGCTGCTCGAGGCGGACATCAAGATGCTCTCCCTCTCCGAGCAGATCGCCGAAGAGATGAAGGAGCTGCGGCACGACATCAAGAACCAGTACCTCGTCATGGGCGTCATGCTGAAGGAGAAGCGGTACGAGGAGGCGGAGCGGTACTTTCAGGATATGCAGAGCGACTTCGCCGCCTTTCCGCACTTTACCGACTGCGGCAACGCCGCCGTCAACTCCATCATGAACATGGAGACGCTCAAGGCGGCCTCCAAGCGGGTGCAGATCCTCAGCAAGATCTCCGTCCCCGCCCAGCTGCCCGTCGCCGTCAACGACCTCTGCCGCATCTTCGTCAACCTCCTGGATAACGCACTCGAGGCGGCGGAAAAGACGGAAGGGGACCGCATCGTCGACCTGAACGTGCGCGTGCAGAACGACTATCTCTACATCAGCGTCGTCAATCCCGTCCCCGCCGACACCGACCGCACGGCCGCGCTCGGGCTGAATACGACCAAGCAAGAGGTGCGCGAGCACGGCTACGGCCACAAGATCGTGCAGAAGATCGTCGACAAGTACAACGGATATATCCACTACGCGATCGAGGGCGACGAGTTTATCGCCGAGGCGCTGTTAGATTTGAAAACGGAGTCGAAACATGATACAAATTAAATTTGCCGTATGCGACGATGACGAGATCGTTTTGGATGCCGTATATCAGCGGGTGCTCAGCATCTTCAAGCGCTGCGGCGTGGAGGCGGACGGGACCAAATATCTTTCGCCCGTAAAACTATACGACTATATCCGCGATCCCGCGCGCAGGCACGACTATAACCTGATCTGCCTCGACATCGATATGCCCAAGCTGGACGGCGTGTCTCTCGGCAAGGCCATCCACGCCAACTGCCCCGAAACGGACATCATCTTCGTGTCCAATCGCGCAGACAGGGTGTTTGACACCCTCCTGAACGTCCGCCCCTTCGGGTTCGTGCGCAAGAGCAACTTTTCGTCAGACCTGCTCAACACGCTGCAGGCGTACATCGTCTCCAAGATCGATACCAACCACTTCCTCGTGGTCAAGACGGACAACAACTCGGTGACCCGCTCGCTGCGCGTGGTCAAGATCGTCTACATCGAGAGCCTGCGCGACCACCAGTTCATCTATATGCAGGACGGGGACAAGATCGACGTCCGCATGACCATGGACGAGCTCGAGCGCGAGCTCTCGCAGTACGACATCGTGCGCACCCACAAGGGGTACCTCGTCAACTTAAAGTACATCCGCCGCATCGACGCCGCGGGCATCACCCTCTCCGACGGCACGACCGTCGGGCTCAGCCGCACGAAGGCGCAGGAGGTCAAGGTGCAGTACTTGAAGTACCTGCGCAAGACGGGCGCCACCCTCATGGAAAGCTGATATGAAGCAAAAAAATACATCCGCCAAAGTCATCGCCGCGATCGTATTCGTCCTGCTGTGCGTCGCGGCTCCCTTTTTGGCCGTTTTCCTGACGGGAGTGTGCCTCCCCGCGCAATTTGCGCTCACGTGGTACGGAGCCTTCCCCGCCCTCTACGAAAATATCTGCGACGCCGAGGGGGACAAGCTGGTCGTCGTCGGCAATTCGAACGTCGCCTTCGGCGTGGACAGCGCTTTGATGGAAGAGCTGCTGCGCGCGGGCGGGCTTGACTACACCGTCTGCAGCTTCGGGCTGTACGGCTCCCTCGGCACCAAGATGATGCTCGACTTCGCGATGGCGCAGGCGGAGGAGGGGGATATCATCGTGCTCGTGCCCGAGCTCGCGAGCCAATCTCTCTCGACGTATTTTTCCGCCGTCGAGGCGTGGTACGCGATCGACGGAGACCTCTCGCTGTTCGGCGTCTTCGGCGCGGAGGAGCGGGGCGCGCTGGCGGGCAGCTTTTCCGCCTATACCGCGCAGAAGCTGGAGTATTACCGCAGCGGCACGCCCGCGCAGCCGAGCGGCGTGTACGCGAGCGCCTCCTTCGACGCGCGCGGAGATCTGAAAAACTGCGATCGCCCGTACAACGTCATGCCGGGCGGGTATGACGCCAACAATATGCTCGCCCTGGACGCCTCCCTCTTTTCGGACGCCTTTGTCAGCTACGTCAACGGCTGCGCCGCGCAGCTCGCCGAGCGGGGCGCGTCCCTCTGGTTCTCCTTCCCGCCCATGAACGCCGCGGCGTTTGCGGAAGGGCAGGACGCCGCCGCCTTTCAGGCAGCCGTGACCGAAAAGCTCAGCTGCCCCGTCATCAGCGCGGCGGAAGACTACATCATGGAGGCGGGCTGGTTTTATGACAGCAACTTCCACCTCAACGAGGCGGGCATGACGGTGCGCACCGTGCAGCTGGTCAACGACGTCAAAAACCAGCTGGGCAACGCCACCAAGACGGACGCCGTGCTGCCGAATATGCCCGTGACGCCCGACGAGGGTGTCGAGGGAGAAGGGGACAACGCAGACAGCGGCTGCTTCACCTACGTGCTCGAAGACGGGTACTACACGGTCACCGGCCTGACGGAGGAGGGGCGCGCCAAGACCTCTCTGACGCTGCCCTATCAGGTGAACGGCATCTACATCCGCTCCTTCACCGCGCAGACTTTTGCGGGCGATGCGGCGGTGGAGAGCATCACCATCCAAGAAAACATCCGCTCCCTGCCGGACGGCTGCTTTTCCGGATGCACCGCCCTGCGCAGGGTGTATCTGCAGCACGAGGACCCCGCCGACATCGCGGTCGGCTACGGGCTGTTCGAGGGGACGGCCGGGTCCTGCGCGGTGTACGTGCCGCAGGAGGCGCTGACAAAATTTGCGAACAATTATTTCTGGGGGCGGTATGCGGACAGGCTTCGTTCTTATTGAGCGCATCGCGCTCTTGCTGGCGCTCCTTCTGTTTTTGATCGTTCCCGCGGGCTGCGCGCGGGAGGAGGGCGGAGAGCGCACCGTCGCCGTGACCATCGTCGACAGCCAATTTTTCACCCCCTCCGTATCCGCCGCAAGGGTGCGCGCGGGCGATGACCTGACCGTGCGGCTGGAGATGCGCTACGGGTATGAATTTGTCTCCTGCGACTACGGCGACTATACCGCCGCGCGGGAGGGCGAGACCGGCATCCTGCTGACGCTGCACGACGTGGTGCAGCCGTCGCGCGTGACCGTGTCTGCGCGGCTCGCCCAAGCGGAAAACGTGCGCGAAGAGCTGACCTGCACCATCACCTACGACTACGCCGGCGGCGCGTACGAAGGGGAGAGCGGCCGCACCGAGCGCTATGTGCTGACGCAGCACATCCGCCCGAACACCTGGAACGGGCAGGGGCTCGTGCGGGATGGGTACACCTTGCTCGGCTGGAACACGCAGAGGGACGGCGGCGGCGAGCACATCGGCCTGGGCAGCCGCGTGAGCGTGCCCGACGGCGGCAGCGTCACGCTGTACGCTGAGTGGGCGGCGTGGCTGCCCGCGGAGGACTTCGTGTACAGGGTGCTCGCCGACGGCACCGCCGCGGTGACCGGCTATCGCGGCGGCGGCGACGCGGCGCTGTTCGTCATCCCCGCGCGCATCGACGGGTATGCGGTGACGGAGGTCGCGGGGTCGTTCACCATCAACATCCCCTGCGGCCGCCTGACCTCGCCCGCCCTCGTGCTGCCGGACACCGTCCGCTCGGTCGGGGGCGGGGCGTTCACCAATTCCGCCTTTTCGGAGATCTACTTTTTCGACAGCCTCGAGTATGTCGCGGATACCGCCTTCCCGTATAACCTCAAGACGTACCACATCAATGCCGCCCTGCCGCCGCACTACCAGGCGCTCAACAACAGCTCGTATTACGCCGACTGCGTCGATCGGCTGATCGCGACGGCAGAGCAAAAGCAGCTCATCTTCTTCGCGGGGTGTTCCTTCGCCTACGGGGTCAACAGCGCGATGGCGCAGGCCGCCGTCGGCGACGAATACGCCGTCTGCAACATGGGGGTGAACGGCGACATCAACGGCGCCTTCCAGATGGAGATCATCCTCAACTATATCGGCGAGGGGGATATCCTCGTGCACACGCCCGAAGTGATGAGCGCGCCGCAGCTGATGTCTTCCTTCTACCTCGACGGGAGGGCGCTGATCATGTGCGAGGGCAACTACGACCTCTTCGCCATCCCCGACTTTTCGGGCAGCGACCTCATCTTCCGCGCGTATATGCACTTTGTGACCATCCGCAAGAACGAGCAGGCGTGCATGTATGCGGACGGCCGCGCGGAGGACTTTAACGTGTACGGCGACTATATCTATCCGCGCCCGTACGAAGAGGAAGGGGAGGCCGCGCGCGACGTGAGCTGCAGCGGCGACGCCTACAACTTCGCGCCCGAGATGCTGACCGAGGCAGGGATGGCAAAGCTGGCGGGGTACTATGCGCAGGCGGAGCAGAAGGGCGCGCGGGTGTGCCTCTCGTACAGTCCCACGAACGGCAGCGCACAGCCGGAAAAGCCCGTCATGGAGGCGGGCGCCGCCTTCGACGGCCGCCTGCGCGCGCTGCTCGCCCCCTACGGCTATGCGCCCGTCTCCGACTGGCGCGACTACGTGTTCGCGGGCAGATATTTTTATGATTCCGACTATCATTTGAACGACCTCGGCGCGATCGTCCGCACCGAGCGCCTGCTGGCAGACCTGCAGGCGGCGGGGGCGATCGCCCTGCGCGTATAGAGGAGACGGCTTATGGAAAGCGTCATATTATCTACGCCGCTGCTGCTGTGCGGCTACGCCGCCGCGTTCGCGCTGTGCATATTTTCCGTCGTCAAGCGGGCGGGCTTTTTCTGCACGGCGCTCGCAGCCGTGCTGTTCGTCGCCGCGAGCGCGTGCGCGCTGCTGCTGGGCGCGCAGCTCACCGAAGTCGCCGCCGCGGCCGTCGCCCTCTTCGCCGCCTGTATGCTCCCGCTGTGGAGGGGAAGGGGGGACAGATGAACTTCAATTCGTTAGAGTTTCTCATCTTTCTGCCCATCGTCGTGGCGGTGTACTGGGTGCTGCCCTTCCGCTTCCGCTGGATGGCGCTGCTCGCCGCCTCGTGCGTCTTTTACATGAGCTGGAACGTCTGGCTGATCGTGCTCATCTTCATCACCACCGCCACGGCGTACGTCTGCGCGCTGCTCATCTCACGCGCGCGCAGCAGGGCGCAGAAGCGGCTGTGGCTGATCGTGACGCTCGTCGTCTGCCTCGGCCTCCTCATCTTTTTCAAGTACATCAACTTCATCTTAGAGAGTGCCGTGGGGGTCATCCGCCTCTTCGGCGGCGAGCAGAGCGACATCGTCCTCGACGTCATCCTGCCCGTCGGCATCAGCTTTTACACCTTCCAGACCCTCTCATACGTCGTCGACGTCTACCGCGGCAGCTACCCGGCGGAGCGGCACTTCGGGTATTTCGCGCTGTACGTGTCCTACTTTCCGCAGTTGGTGGCCGGGCCCATCGAGCGGCCGGGCGCGCTGCTCCCGCAGCTGCGCACGCCGCAAAAATACAGCGCGGAGGATATGTTCGCGGGCGCAAAATACCTGCTGAGCGGCTTTTTCCGCAAGTGTGTCGTCGCCGACTTCTGCGGGATCTTTGTCGACCAAGTGTATGCCGACCTCGCCTCCGCCAACGCCCTCGCCGTGTTCGCGGCCAGCGCCCTCTTTTTGTTCCAAATCTACAACGATTTCGCCGGCTATTCCGAGATCGCCCTCGGCAGCGCGCGGCTGATGGGCATCCGCCTCTCCAAAAATTTTGACAGGCCGCTCACCTCCGCGTCCTTTACCGAGTTTTTCCATCGCTGGCACATCACGCTCAACCAGTGGTTCACGCAGTACGTCTATATCCCCCTCGGCGGCAGCCGCAAGGGGCGCGCGCGGCAGCTGCTCGCCACGATGGCCGTCTTTCTGCTGTGCGGCCTGTGGCACGGCGCGAGCTGGACCTTCGTCCTCTGGGGCGGCGTCGCCGGGGTGTTCGTCTGCTTCGAAACGCTCCTGCGCGGCCCCGCGTGCAGGCTGTGCGCGGGGCTCGGCGTCGACCCGCACGGCGGGGCGCTGCGCGCCGTGCGACGGGCGGCGGTCTTTATCCTCTTCGTCTTGTGCTGCGTGCTCTTCCGCGCGCAGAGCATCGCCGAGGTCGGCATCGCCTTCCGTCAAATGTTCACCGATTGGGGTGTGGGCGCGGCGTACGTCGCACAGGCGTTTGAAAGTTTGGGCATGACCTCCCTGCAGTTCATCTTCCTCGTGCTCGCGCTCTTCGCGATGGCGCTCGTGTACCATCTGCCGCAGGGGGAGGCGCGGCCCGCCCTCCTGCAGCCGCAGGCGGCCGCCGTCCGAAGCGCCGGCGCCACATCTGCCCTCTTTATCTACGGCGTGCTGGCGGTGGCCTTCTGCTGGCTGGCGCTCCTTGCAAATTCCGACGTGAGCGGGTTTGCCTATTTCCAATTTTAGCGAGGTACCACTGTATGCAGCCCTGCATCGACCCCATCCATCGTTTTTTTCAAGATTTTGCCGCAGAACGCCCGAACGACCGCTTTCTCTTTGACGAAGAAGAGAGCTATACCGTGCGCGAAGCGTACGAAGTCGTCCTCTCTCTCGCCGCGCAGTACAGTGCCGCGGGCATCGGGGAGGGGACGCCCGTCGCCCTCTCCGCATCGAGAACGGTGCGCACCATCCTCTGCTTCTTCGCGCTGCAGTTTGTCGGCGCGCAGGCGGTGCTCCTCGACCCGCGCGACAGCGCGTGCGGGTTCGCCTTCACGATGAAGGAGGGGGCGCTGTGTGCGGGTGGGCGCGCGCTGCCGCTGCGCTTCGCGCCCGGCGGCCGCCCCGACGAGCTCGCCGAGGACAGCCGCGCGCCTACCGTCGTCATCTTCACCAGCGGCTCCACCGGCGAGCCCAAGACGGTGCGGCTCAGCCAGTACAATTTCATCAACAACTCGCTGGATACCCTCGATATCGGCGGCTATTTTCCCGACGACGTCAACATCGACATCGTCCCCATCCACCACGTGTTCGGGCTCGCGCTCATCTTCACCGCCGTCGTCGCGCGCCACTGCATTTTCGTGCCGCACAGCGTCGCCGCCGACGATATCGTGCGCAGCATCATCCGCTTCCGCGTGACGCGCCTCAACGGCGTGCCCTCGCTGTACCTCGCCATGGCCGAAAGCCCGCTCGCCGGGCAGATCACGTCGCTGCGCTTCGGCCTCATCGGCGGCGCGCCCTGCACGCAAGAGCAGTTCGCGCGCATCGAAGGGGGGCTGGGCATCACCCTCATCCCCGTGTACGGCATGAGCGAGTGCATCGGCATCAGCTGCGGCAGCTTTCGAGACGGCGCGCACGAGCGCCGCACGAGCGTCGGCCGCGTCTATTCGATGAACACCGTGCGCATCGCAGAGGACGGCGAGATCCTCGTCCGCAGCCCCGCCATGGCGGCGGGCGCGGCGGAGAAGGACGGCTTCCTGCATACCGGCGACTTGGGCTATATCGACGAGGGCGGCTATCTGCGCGTCAGCGGGAGGAAGAAGGACATCATTATCCGCAACGGCAACAACCTCTCCGCGCTCGCCATCGAGCAGAAGCTGCTGCGCATGCCCCAAGTGCTCGATGCGTGCGTAGTGGGCGTGAACGACGAAAAGGAGGGCGAAGTCCCCGCGGCTGCCGTCGTCCTGCGCGGCGGCGCGCAGGCGTTTCCGCTCGTCGACGGCCTGATCAAGCCGGAGATGCCGAAGTATTGGAAGGCGGTCGAGGCCATCCCGCTCACCTCGTCGGGCAAGCCGGATAAGCAGAAGGTACGGGCGCTCTTTTCGGACGCCTCTCGGTAAAAAGCGGCGAGTAGCGCGCGTTTATGCCACGCATAGTAATTTTTTTGCGCCCTTTGCAACGCGAGGCGCAGGGGAAAACACTGTATTATGTTACGCATAGCACTTGCAAGGGGGCGGCAAAAGTCGCCCCCTTTTCGATGTTCCGCGCATGCTTTCCCTTGCAACGGCCCGATTTTTGCGTTTTTATGATATGGTCCGGTTCGGATAGTAGGCCGCCGCGCGATGCGCGGCGGCGAATTTCGCGGCGGGTATTGCAATTCGGGCAAAGGGGTGGTATAATAAAAATATAGAGAGATCAGGGCGCAGGCAGTTGCGCCTGCGGAGGTGAAGGGATGGTGCGAGTCGCCATTGTCGAGGACGAGGCGTCGGCGGCGCAGGAACTCGAAACTTTGGTCAGGAGCTATTTTCAGGAAAAGGGGCGCGACTGCGCGGTCAGCCGCTACGGGAGCGCTCTTCACTTTTTTGACGCCTATCGCGCCGACTTCGATCTCGTGTTCATGGACATCGAGATGCCGGACGTCGACGGCATGCGCGCCGCCGAAAAGCTGCGCGAAAAGGACGCGCTCGTCCTGCTCGTCTTCGTGACGAATATGCGGCAGTACGCGGTGCGCGGGTACTCGGTCAACGCGCTCGACTTTATCATTAAGCCGCCCGTGCGCGCGACTTTTTTTCCGCTGATGGACAAGGTGCAGCGCATCCTCGACGCCCGTATGGGCACGGATATTGCGGTCAAGACGGCGAATGGGATGTACCGCGTCGCCGCGCGCGACATTCGCTATATCGAGGTGCGCCGGCACCGCCTGTTTTTCCACACCGAGCAGGGAGATTTTGAAGCGTGGGGCAATTTGCGCGACATCGAAAGCATGCTGCCGCAGGCGCTCTTCTCCCGCTGCAACCTCTGTTATCTGGTAGGGCTGGCGCACGTGCGCGGCGTGGAGGGGGAGGAAGTGCTCGTCGGCGGCGACCGCCTCAAGATCAGCCGTCCCCGCCGCAAGGAGTTCCTCGCGGAAGTGGCGCGCTACTTCGGGAGCGAGCGCTGATGTTTGCCTTCGATTCCGCCCTCTTCTGGTATAAGTTGCAGTTCATGCTCGAGTTGCTCACGGCGGAGGGGTTGGCGACGTACACGCTCAACAAGCGTCCGCGGTTCGCGTGGCGGGTCGTCGGCAGCGCGCTCGCCTGTATGCTCGTCGCCTTTCTGTTTCCGCTGGGCGACTTTTCGTACAACGCCGTCTATTCCTCCTTCATGTTCCTCGCCCTCTTCGCGTGCACCCTCGTCGCGCTCAAGTTTTGTTACGACGAGCCGTGGACGAACGTCATCTTTTGCGGTATCCTCGCCTATACCGTGCAGCACATCGCCTTTGAAACGTACAACTTCCTTTCGGCGGCCATGGGTCTGCAGGCGGGGTTCGGCAATATGTACGCGCCGGACGGATATGTCGAATTCAATCCGCTGTCTATCGGCGTCTGGTTCGGCGCGTGCGGCGTCATCTATTGGTTCGCCTGGGCGTTCATCTATCACCGCATCCGCCTGCAGGACAAGCTGGAGATCGGCAACCTGTCACTGCTTTTCTTTTCGGGCGCGATCGTGCTCATCGACATCGTTCTCAACGCCGTCATCACCTACAGCGGCAGCGACCTCACGCTCACCGTGCGCGCGGTACTCTTCCTCTATAATACCCTTTCCTGCGCTCTCGCCGTCGGCATGCAGTTTTCCATGCTCGGCAAGCGCATTGCCGAAACGGAGCTCGCCGCCGTGCAGCAACTTTGGGATCAGGATAAAAAGCTCTATGAGTTGAGCAAGACCAATATCGAGGTCATCAACGTCAAGTGCCACGACCTCCGCCGCCAGATCCGTGCGCTGCGCTCGGGCGCGGGCGAGGTGGACAAGGGCGCCCTCGCCGAGATCGAGCGGGCGGTGAACATTTACGACGGCAAGGTCAAGACGGGCAGCGACGTGCTCGACGTGATCATCGCCGAAAAGAGCCTGTACTGCGAAAAGAACGGCATCGTGCTCACCGTCATCGCCGACGGCGCCAAGCTCGGCTTCATGGGGCAGTTCGACCTGTATTCCCTCTTCGAAAACGCCATCTCCAACGCCATCGAGGCGGTGAGCAAGGCGCAGGAGGTCGAAAAGCGCTTCATCCGCCTGCGTGTGGATGCGCCCGCGGGCATGGCCTGCATCCATGTTGAAAATTACTGTGCCGAGGCTCCCGTATTCGTGAACGGGCTGCCGAAGACGACCAAAAAGGACGTCAATTACCACGGCTTCGGCGTGCGCAGCATGCAGATGATCGCCGAAAAGTACGGGGGAGGGCTGTCTGCGCGGCTGGAAGGGGACGTCTTCAATTTAGACGTAGCCATCCCCATCCCTCCGACAAACGGGGGCAATTAAATGACAGAGCGGGGGAAAATTGTAGAAAATCTCCCGCTTTTATGCTATCATTCGCTCGTCGCAAGGGGATAGACCTTGCAAAATTCAATGTATAAGGAGCGAAAAATGGAACATCTGAAGATGAGCAACCGGCGCTTCCGGGCGATCATGATCCCCATCCTCTGTGTCGTGTTGGTGCTCGCGATCATCGTGACGGTCGTCATGAACATGCTCGGCAGCACGATGGATCAGTTCACCGGCCGCGGCGACCGCGTCGTCACCACGCCGGAGGGCACGGAAGACTGGGATCTCGATTACTACGATGCGAATGGCGAAACGGCGGAGGAGGCCAAAGAACATTCCTTCGAAGTTGCCAATGAAGTGGTCAAAGAGGGCGTGATCCTCTTGAAGAACGACGGGGTGCTCCCCCTGGAAAAGGGCAGCGAGGTGACGCCTTTCGGCTACCGCTATATCAGCCCGATCTACAGCCAGATGGCGAGCGGCGGTTCCGCAAAGTGGATGGTCGGCAACGAAGTGACCCCCGCCGCGGCGCTCGCCGAAACGTTCGACGTCAACAACGCCGCAGTCGACAAGATGGAGGCGGCAGGCGACCCCGAAGGGGTGCTGGAAGCGCCCGGCACGCTGCCCGCCGCCAGCGCCGGCTCTGTGCTCGGCGGCGACAACATCATGTACGAGTACCCCGGCTCGCTGTACGACGGCGTCACTGCGAAGGGCTCTGTCGGCCTCGTGTTCATCGGCCGCCCCGGCCAGGAAGGCACCGATAAAAAGTACGACGGCTATGCCGACGGCACGCCCCACTCGCTCGCGCTGACCGCCAACGAAAAGGCGACCATCGCCGCCGCCAAGCGCGCCTGCGACAAGGTCGTGCTCATCAGCGAGAGCGCCGCGCCTATGGAGCTCGCGCCCGTGATGAGCGGCGAGCTGGAAGTGGACGCCATCCTCTGGATCAGCCAGGTGGGCGAGCGCGGCTTCTCCGTCGTCGACGACATCCTCTGCGGCGACGTCAATCCCTCCGGCCGCACCGTCGATATCTTTGCGACCGATTTCACCAAGGATCCGACCTATCAGAACTTCGGCGCTTTCTATTACGACAATGCGACGGTCGTCGTCAGCTCGTACGGCAACACGCCCACCGCGCCCGACGGCGTCAGCAACTATCGCGCGTACGTCGAGTATCAGGAAGGCATCTACATGGGCTACCGCTACTACGAGACGGCGGCTGTCGAAGACGAAGATTTCGTCTACGGCACGCTGGACGGAGAGGGCGCCATCGCGACGCCTGGCGCCGTCGCCTATCCCTTCGGCTACGGCCTGTCTTACACCACCTTTGAACAGGAGATCACCGACTTCTCCGCCGCGGGCGACAATGTCACGATGACTGTCGAGGTGACCAACACCGGCGACGTCGCCGGCAAGGAGGTCGTGCAGGTCTACTACACCTCTCCCTACACCGCATATGACGAACAGAACGGCATCGAAAAGTCCGCGACGGTGCTCGTCGCCTTCGCCAAGACGGAGGAGATCCCTGCGGGCGGCTCGGCGACGGTCACCCTTTCCTTCGCCAAGGAAGACATGGCCTCTTACAGCTATGCGCACGTCAACGGCGACGGCACCAAGGGCTGCTACATCCTCGAGGCTGGAGACTACGCCGTCGAACTCAAGAGCAACTCGCACGACGTCATCGACAGCCGCACCGTCACCATCGCCGCCACCGAGTACTACGAGGGCGACAATATGCGCGACAGCGACCGCGACGCGCAGTCGGCGCTGGATGAAAACGGCGCGCCCCTTTCTTTCCCCGCCGCCGGCATCGACGCCGAGTACAAGGCGGTCTCCAACCTCTTCCAGGACAGCACCGATTATATGCTGCGCACGGGCATCATGACCCGTTCGGATTGGGAGGGGAGCTTCCCCAACGTCACCTCGCGCACCAAGTCAGCCGACGAGCAGACGCTCGCCCTGTATGAAGGCAATATCGAAAACAACTTCGACCCCGAAACGGATCCCGAATACGGCAACGTGCCGGGCAGCAAGGTGTATGCGGAAGAGGCGCCCGTATCCGGCGCGGACAACGGCCTCTCCCTCATCGATATGCGCGGCAAAGATTACTACGACGAAAACTGGGATCTGCTGCTCGATCAGATCGATTGGGAAGCGAACGGCGCTTCGATCATCACCGCGCTGTGCGGCTGCGCCTATAATTCGCCCGCCATCGAAGACATCGGCCTGCCGCTGACCAGCATCCAAGACGGCGTCAACGGCATCAAGGTGCCCGGTACCACCAGCGGGTACGATATGGAGCAGAGCGCGACCTTCGGCATGATGCCGCTGCTTTCGGCGACGTGGAACGTCGACCTCATCGAAGACGTGGGCGAGGCGATCGGCCGCGAGGGCCTCGCACATGGGATCCACGGCCTGTACGCACCCGCGCTCAACCTGCACCGCTCTCCCTTCGGCGGCCGCGTGTTCGAATACTTTTCCGAAGACCCGCTGCTCACCGGCAAACTGGCCAAGGCCTGGATCGAGGGGGCTGCCTCCGCGGGCATGACGACCTACATCAAGCACTTTGCCGGCAATGACCAGGAGACCAACCGCGACAAGCTTGGCAGCACCTGGGCAGATGAGCAGACCATGCGCGAGCTGTACTTCAAGGCGTTCGAGATTCCCGTCAAGGAGGCGATGGTCGAGATCGACTATATCGCCGATGCCGAAGGCAACCATGCTACGAGGACAATGCGCGCCTGCACGGGCATCATGTCTGCGCAGATGAACCTCGGCGCCATCCCCGCCCACGCCAACTGGGCGCTCCAGCAGGAGCTGCTGCGCGGCGAGTGGGGCTTCCTCGGCACCATCACGACCGACTATTGGTTCTGGCCGGTCAACAACCTGCGCGACCTCATCTTCCGCACGGGCGGCGATATCTACCTGTGCATGGGGATCCCGGGCATGATCGACGTCGTCGACAAGACCAGCCCCACGGCGCTCAACGTCTTCCGCGAAAAGGTGAAAAACCTCGCCTACACGGTGGTCAATTCCAACGCCATGCAGGACCTGTGCGCGGGTGCGATCATCAGCTACGGAATGTCTCCTTGGGCAGTGTGGCTGCTCGTCGCGGACATCGCGGTCGGCGTGCTGCTCGTCGCGGGCGTGGTTTGGATCGTTCTGCGCGCGCGGGATGAAAAGAAGCACCCCGAAAAGTATAAGAGAAAGGAAAAGATCTGACCCTTGCGGAAAAGGGAAGGAGCATCATAAAAAGCAAGCGGCGGCGCATCTTTGATGCGCCGCCGTATTTTTTGCCGTAGATGCGCGGGGCGAGGGCGCCGGGGAACCCGGCATGGTATGACGCTCAGAGCAGCGAGGAGAGAGAGCTCGCCTGCATGTGCATTGTCATCGCGGCGGTATCGCTCCTGCCTTGCTGCGGCCCGTTTTGGGCAGGCCCCGGCCTCGCCGTCTGCTGCGAAGACGTGGCCGCGCCATAAGGAGCGTGCGCGAGGAGGGGGCCGGCGCGGAGAGCGCGCGAGAAATTATTTTTCAAAAACATCTTGCAAAAACCGCAAATCGGTGGTACAATACTTGCAAGAAATGATAGATTTCAGCAGAAGTGAGAGACTTTACGATCTCGCGCGGCAGGTCTGCCTGTTCGCGGGCGCATGCACTGCAGGATGGGATGATTTATTGTAAAAATGATTAAGATCGCGATCGTCGAAGACAGTGAAGAGGATGCGGCGCTGCTCAGCCGGTATTGCCTTCGGTATGAGCAGGAAAAAGCAAAGCAGTTCCACATCGATCGATATGAGAACGGCTTTGACTTTATGACTGCGGATAAGGCGGACTACGATATCATTCTGTTGGATATCCGCATGCCTTATATGAACGGCTTGCAGACGGCAAAGAAGATCAGAGAATCGAACGAAAACGTGTGTATCGTTTTTATTACGAATATGCAGCAGTATGCGATACACGGATATGCCGTCCGTGCGACAGATTTCCTCGTAAAGCCTTTGAAATACGGCGTATTTTCGTTTAAGTTTGACAGGATATTGCACATCGTTGAAGGGGCACAGGGGCAGACGATCGTGATACGCACGGGCCGTGCGATGAAGTATTTGAAGCTTTCGGACATCTTGTTTGTAGAAACGCAGAAGCATAAAGTGATCTATCATACTTTATCGGGAGATTATGAGACGTGGGGGACGATGAAGGAGGTTTGCGATTTGATCCGCTCTCCCGGGTTTGCCCTGTGCAACAGCAGTTATTTCGTCAATCTGCGCCATGTGGATGAATTGGACGGTTCCTGCGTCAGCGTACACAAAAACAAGTTGCCGATCAGCCGGCTGAAACGGAAGGACTTTATCAACGCGTTGACGACATACGCGCGCAATTCCTCCGTTATCAATGCAGGGGCTGCAGCGGGGGAGACCTCAGATGGCGATATTGAGTGAGATCTTAAATTTGTTTTTGAACTTCAGCACCAAGATCTTTTTATTCAACCTGGCGTTTGTATCCAGATTCCCGTTGAAAAAGGGGCGGCTTTGGCTTTTGGTCGTCTGCGGCGGGATCTTTGTTTTTCTGCCGTATTTTTATAGGTTGTTTACGGAAGAAAGCTTTTACGGCGCCTTCTTTTTTAAGATCGGTTGGTATAGCTTCAGTTACCTGATCTTATGTGCCCTGCTCTTTTTGTTGTTTTATGCTTCTTTTAAGGTTTCAGAAAAGGAGCTGTTGCTCATCCTGTGCTGTTCATATTTGATCCAGAATATCATCTATTATTTTAATTTGATCTCCGGGCTCAGCGTTTTTTGGGCTGCGGTCATCAATTTTTTGCTGACGGCGGCGATATGTGTATTGATCGTCGCACTGCATAAACACAGTCTGCTCCGTTTTGATCTGAACAGGGTCAAAACTCCCATCATTTTGCTCTTTTCTGTTTCCCTGATCGTCCTGCTGACGATCGTTTCGCAGTGGCTTGACGCTTTTCGCGCCGACATTGCTGTCCAGCGAATAGGGATATACCTGTATGCGGGGATCTCTACGGTCCTGCTGCTGTGCGTTTTGATCGGCATCTTTAACGGAAGCCGCCTGCGTTACGAATATGCGGTCATAAATGAACTGTACAGAAAGGCGGAGAAGCAGCGCAGGATCTCGCGCGAAAATATCGATTATATCAATTTGAAAGTGCATGATATGAAACATCAGATCGCGGCGATCAAACAGATGATCAGCCGCGGCGTCGGGCAAGAAGAGATCCAAGATAAGATCACCGCGCTGGAAAAGACGGTAAAAGTTTATGACGATACGATCTTGACGGGGAACTCGATCCTGGATACATTGTTGGCAGAACAGAAATTGTTTTGCGACAATAACAACATCGCGCTTGACTGTGTCGTCGACGGGAGCGCGTTAGATTTTATCGATCCGGTCGATCTGTATGTCGTGTTCGGCAATGCGATCGACAACGCCGTCGAAAGCGTCTTGAAGCTGGAAGAGGCGAACCGGGTGATCGTTATTGCCGTGAGCAAGGGCGGCGGATTGGTCAATATCCGGATCGAAAATCCGTATGCCGGGCAGATCTTTTTTCAAAACGGCCTGCCGCATACGAGCAAAGCGGAAGAGGGCGCACACGGATTCGGCATCAAGAGCATCCGGCACGTCATTCAAAAGTACGGGGGCAACATGACGATCTCCGCGGAGAACGGCCGGTTTAGTTTGAGCATATTGATCCCGGCAAGGAAAAAGCAAGGGGCAGGGCAGGCGATGCCGCAGGATGATCTTGCGGAGAAGGCAATAAAATAGTTTTTATACAGAGGAGCAGGTGCGGCCGTTTTGGCTGTACCTGTTTTTTTGTCGCCGTGCGGCGGCTTGGCGGGGCAAAATACGGATGTGCGAAAAAACAGGCCAAAAGTGCGAAGTTTCTTTTCACTTTTGCGAAGAAACGGCCGAAAAATGCGAAGAGCATTGCGGTGCCTGCAACCGGGTGGTATGCTTTTGGAAAGCAAAAGGCAAAAGTTTTTATATTTGTGAGGGAAAAGAAAGATGAGGACAACTTGACTGAAAGATCGATAGCTGCTCATGGTTTACCGTGATGGACGGTGCAATGACGCGTGCCTTTTGCTCGAACGACATTAGGAGAGTTTTTTATGATAAAGACAAAAAAATTTTTGCTGGCGGCGAGTTCGGCGGTAATGACGATCGCTATGGCCTTTGCCGTGACCGCCTGTGCGCCGGCGCCGGGGAGTTCTACGGAAACGCCGCCGACGTTGACGGAGGAAAATATCGCCCCCGGCGTATTCAAACAATATCTGGATTATGAGACGCTTGCCAGCAAGATGACGGGCAGCTATTCGATCAGCGCCCGCGCCGAATTTTGGTTTGAGGAAAATACGCTCATCCTCACCAACAATCCGGATGCGAACCGGTCGAACCTGAGCATCAAATATAAAGATGAAACGACGACTTGCCGGTATGAGCTGATCAAGGAAATGTATATCGCCAACAGGGGGTTTATCCATTACCAGGCATATTTCGGCACATATGAGCTGAATGAAGCGGAGCAGACGGTCACGCTCAATCTCCCGGAATATAGCTACACGTATGTTTGGACGGGCGACAACACGGTCATCAATCCCAAGCCGGAGAGCTATAGCAGCGGATTGATCGGTTCGGAAGGCGTTCCCGGCGATCCGGCTCAGGGCTTCGCTTATGAGTATTACAACATGGCCGTCGCCACAACTTCACAAGACGTACGCATCGACCTGAGCGACAATTCGTTTTCGTTCGTTTCTGTGTTTGAGGCAGACGATCAGTAAAAGGAGCAAAAAAAATGACAAAATTCAAAGCTATTGCGTTCAATATCATCTTTTTGGTGGTGATCGCCATCCTGATCGTCGCCAACGTCTTGGCGAGTTTTTGGTCCGGCGCGCTCACGCTCGCGCTCGGTTCCATTGGCGGATATGGCCCGGAGGGCACGCAGTATTTTACGTCTGAGTTTGATAGCGACGAGGACCTGATCCGCGCCCAGGAGGAATTTTCTCTGGACGTCGTCGAGGAGGGGGCATTGCTGTTGAAAAATGAAGACGATGCGCTTCCCCTCGCGGAAAATGAGAGAAAGATCAGCGTGTTCAGCATCAACCAGCGCGAGTGGATCCGCAACGGAACGGGCTCTTCCAGTATGCCCTTGAACCCGAATTATGCCGACAAAACGATCATGTCCTCTTTTAAGGATGCAGGGCTGACGGTCAATGCAGAATTGGAGCAATATTACGCTTCCCTGCCGTATACGGCGCGGCAAAACCGCAATAACCAGATCTCGGAAGTCCCCTGGGCGGATGTCAAAGCGGCCTGCGGCGATACGTGGGATGCGTCTTCCGAGGTCGCCGTCTTCATTTTGTGCCGCGTCGGCGGGGAAGGCAAGGATTGTATTCGCGATATGAGCAGTGCCGGCGGTCTGTCTACAGAACACTACCTCGAGCTGGATTCTACGGAAAAGGACCTGCTGCGCGGCATAAAGGCGGAAGGGTTTAAGAAGACGATCGTCATTTTGAACTCTTGCAATGCTTTTGAGCTGAACTTTCTCGACGAAGAAGAATTCGGCATCGATGCCTGCTTTTGGGTCGGGGCGACCGGTTTGGTCGGCAGCGATGCCGTCGGTCAGCTTCTGACGGGCGAGCGCATTCCGAGCGGACACGCTTCCGATACATACCTGAAGGACAATTTTGCGACCCCGACGATACTCAGGAAAAGAGTTGAAAATTTTAAGTTGCAGACGATTGCAGACGAAATCTTTTCTAAAAATATAAAACTTGAAACGTGTATGCAATGCGCCGAAGTGATAGCCAGAAGCGTGCGATTATTGTCTGAGGTGCAAAAAGATCGGTTTAATTCTGTACCGTATTATCGTATCATCGTGCAGCGGCGCAGGATTCGGCGTGAGATTTGGTACGTGGAGCATATTATTGGCGAAAATCTTATAAGGTGTGCGCTGTTCGGCAAAGAACATCCGCTCTTTCCGCTTTGGGTATATAAGTGTGCCGAAAAATTGGAATACGTCAGCCGTTTTGTAGATAAAAAGGATGAAAAATTGCCGCAACGCGAGTATGAAATGATTTTTACGGGGCCGAACGAAGCCGTTTGGGAAACGAAAGACTGGCTGGAGGGGAGAGGGCTCCGTGATGCTGGCGATTACGAAGTCACAGATGAACTTTGCGAGAAAGTATTCGCCATCTACGATGCTGTGCGCGTTTCCTGTATGCCCTATCTTATGAGTCGTACGGAGACCTATCATCCAAATGAATACGCTACCATTATCGTACAGGCGGTGGAAACGGAAGGGAAAAATAGGGAAATCAAAATTGATTATGACAACTTATACACGAAGTATGCGATTTACGGTAATTAGAAAATTTGGACAGGGAGAAAAATGGCTATTATCCAGAAGACAA
>CASEIS010000080.1 GCA_949287895.1 uncultured Bacillota bacterium | reverse complement strand
CTTTTTGCAGAGCATGTCCATGAAGATGCCCACGCAGGTGAGCACCGTGATGATCTCGATGAAGGGGATATCGGCGATGACCGAGAAGTAGGCGGTGACGGTGGTGCCGATGTTGGCGCCCATGATGACCGTCGTCGCCTGGAAGAGGGACATCAGCCCCACGTTGACGAAGCCGACGACCATGACCGTCGTTGCCGACGAGCTCTGGATGATGGCCGTGACTCCCGCGCCGATGCCGACGCCCGCCAGGCGGGAGCGGCCGGTCTTTTCAAACCAGCGGCGCAGCTTGTTGGTGGCAAGCTTTTCGATATTGTCTGACAATACCTTGAAGCCGAACAGGAAGGCGCCGAGGCCCGCGAGCAGCGCGACGACGGCCAGCGTGTAGTCGAGCGCGCCCCAATCGGCGCTCGCCGCCAGCAACGATGCAATTTGCATAACAACTTTCTCTCCTTGACAACTTTTTCTTGCGTGTGCCCCTTAGCTTGGGCGGAAAAATTTTTCTTACACTACCATTGTAAGGGAAAGTTGTATAATACATTTCTCGAATTTGTAATAAATTTGTAAAATTTTTTGGAAGAAGGGCGAAAGCGCGGCGAAATCTGCCCTTTCCAATAAAAACCCCCCGCCCCGCCGCCCGTCTCAGGAACCCCAAAACAAAACCGCCTCCGCCGCCGAATCAAGAACCCTCCCACAAAACAAAACCCTCGCCCGACTCGGACGAGGGAATATTTTTATATTAAAATAATTGCGCGAGTCAAAATCACACTTTTGATGAGCGCACTCAATTTGCGCATGTGCGCTTAAGAGGAAAGAGTGAATTTGCGGCATTTACTAAAAGGTGTGCCCTTAAAGATGCCGCAAAGAGAGAAAACCCGCTGCCAAGCCCCAAAGAGGCGAGCAGCGGGTTTTCTTTCAAATCGCAGAAATTTGTTTCGTCAGCTCGAAACAAATTTCGCGAGCTCAATTCGCATATACGCTGACCTGCTTTTTATCTCTGCCGAGACGCTCAAAGCGGACGACGCCGTCGGTGAGGGCGAAGAGGGTATCGTCTTTGCCGATGCCGACGTTGTTGCCCGGGTGGAACTTGGTGCCGCGCTGGCGAACGAGGATGTTGCCGGCGAGCACGGCCTGGCCGTCAGAGCGCTTTACGCCGAGGCGCTTGGCCTCGCTGTCGCGCCCGTTGTGCGACGAGCCCGTTCCCTTTTTATGAGCAAACAAACCGAGAATGATCATTGTTTTGTTCCTCCGAATAGTCGTGTGTTTGCAGCCGAAGCTGCGCTCCCCTTACAGCGTGATCTTGTCGATCTGCACTTGGGTGAAGGGCTGACGATGGCCCTGCTTTTTGCGCTCGTTCTTTTTGGCCTTATACTTGAAGACGATGACCTTTTTGAACTTGTCCTGCGCCTGTACCGTTGCAGTGACCTTCGCCGAAGCGACGTCTGCGCCCGCCTTGACGCCGTTTTCGTCTGCCAGCATGAGGACCTTGAAGTCCACGCTGTCGCCGACATTGGCGCCGAGTTTTTCGACGCGGATGACGTCTCCCTCGGAAACGCGGTACTGTTTGCTGCCGTTTTCGATGATCGCGTACAAAATGCTTTACCTCCTCTGTCCAGTCTCGCCGGGTATGTGCAAGGCGGCGCGCGCGGCAGGTTCCCCTGCGCTGCGGGCGCACTTATAAGAGCCCGCCCCGAGCGGCTCGGAGACTATTATAATACAGACGGGGGCGGCTGTCAAGCGGTTTTGCGGGCGAAAATTCAAATTTTTATGCGCTCAGCCGCCGTAGACGGAGGGCTTGAGCACGCCGATGTAGGGCAGGTTGCGGTAGCGCTCGGCGTAGTCCATGCCGCAGCCGACGACGAACACGTCGTCTACCGCAAAGCCGACGTAATCGGGGGTGAAGGGCACGGCGCGGCGGGAGGGCTTATCGAGCAGGGTGACGACGCGCACCGAGCGAGGATGGCGCGCGGCGAGGTGCCCGCACAGAAAGGCGAGGGTGCGGCCGCTGTCGACGATGTCCTCGACGATGAGCACGTCTCGCCCGGCGACGTCGGCGGCGATGTCCTTGCCGATATGCACCTGCCCCGACGAGGCGGTGCCCGCGCCGTAGGAAGAGAGCGCGATGTACTCCGTTTCGAGCGGCAGGGGGATGGCGCGGATGAGGTCTGCAAAGAAGGGCACGCTGCCCTTTAAGATGCACACGGCGAGGGGCGGGGCGCTCGCGGGCGCGCCCCCCTGCGCGGCGGCGTTTTGGGCGGGCGGGGCGGCCTGTTTGCCGCTTGCGGCGCCCTTTTCGCAGCCTGCGGCAAGGTCCTCGGCGATGCGCCTGCCCAGCGCGCGGGTGCGCTCTGCGATCTGCTCGGCGGTAAAGAGGATGCGTTCGATATCGGGGTGCATGGGGCTTAATCTCCTTTTGGGATGAGTTCGAGGACGTACGCGCCCCCCTCCCCCGCGGCTGCGGGGGAGGGCAGGCGGACGCGGGAGGCGATCTCGACGCCGCAGACGGCGAGCACCTCTCCCCCGCAGGCGAGCAGGGGCAGGCGGCCGCGCAGCGGGCGGGGCAGCTTGCGGTCGATGAAGTAATCCTTCAATTTTTTGGTGCCGCCGCCGAATTTTCGGAAGGTGTCGCCGGGGCGCCGGGTGCGCAGCGCGCAGCCGGCGGGGAGATCGGCGCCGACGGCGAGGGGGCGGGGAACAAACGCGCCTTCCTCCGCCCGCCCGCAGGAGACGGCTGCCGGAGCGGCGAAGGCGGTTGCGGGCAGCGGCGCGCCGGGGGGAACGAGGCGCACGCGCAGCGTAAAG
>CASEIS010000079.1 GCA_949287895.1 uncultured Bacillota bacterium | reverse complement strand
GCGGGAGCGTTTGTTCCCTCGCGCAAAAATTTTGTTTTTATTAAAAAGGAGTTATTATCATGGCAGTTAAAATGAGACTGACGAGACTGGGCGACAAAAAGTCTCCCATCTACCGCATCGTGGTCGTGGACAGCCGCAAGGCGCGCGACGGCGAGTATATCGAAAAGATCGGGCACTACAACCCGACCACCCAGCCCGCCGAGGTGATCATCGACGCCGACAAGGCGAAAGATTGGCTCTCCAAGGGCGTGCAGCCGACCGAAACGGTCAAGGCTCTGCTCGTGCACGAGGGGGTCATCGAAAAGTCCTCCAAGCTTTCCGCTCCCCGCACCAAGACGCGCAAAAAGAAGTAAGCGCCCGCGGAGGTGACCGAACATGTTAGAGCTGGTCAAATACGTCGTCGAACAGTTTGCCGAGTTTAAGGATCAGATCGAGTACCGCGTCGAAGAAAAGGGCAATACGACGGAGATCGTCGTGCTGCTCGAAGAGTCAGACATGGGCAAAGTGATCGGTAAACAGGGCAAGATCGCCAAGGCGCTGCGCACGCTCGTTCGCTGCGCGTCGGCGAAGGAAGGCAAAAAGTACAACATCGAGATCAAGGAAAAGGGCAAGGACGCCGAGTAAGCGTGCGCGCCCGTCTGCGGGGGAAAGGCTGCCGGTCGGCCCTTCCCCCGCTTGCTTCCGAGGAGGAAATTTTGCGCGAAACCATCGTCATCGGCGAAGTCTTAAAGCCGCAGGGCATCCGCGGCGAAGTCAAAGTCAAGCCCCTGCTCGACGACGCCGCCGCCTTCTGCGCGCTGCGCCGCGTGTACATCGGCGGGGCAGAGTATAAGGTGCTGTCCGCCCGCGCCGACGCGCAGGCGGCCTACCTCGCCCTCTCGGGCATGGCAGACCGCAACGCGGCAGAGCTGCTGCGCGGCAAAGAGGTGCTCGCCGCCCGGCAGGACCTCCCCGCCCTCGAAGAGGGGCGGTACTACATCGTCGACATCGTCGGCTGCACCGTCTGTTCGGAGGAGGGGGAAGTGCTGGGCGCCATCGCCGACGTGCTTCCCGCCCATACCGACATCTACGTCCTGCGCAGCGGCGACAAAGAATATATGTTCCCCGCGGCGGACGGCGTCGTCACCGAAGTAGACGTCGAGGGCGGCCGCGTCATCGTCAGCAAAAAGCGGCTGGGAGAGGTCATGGTGGAGCAGGGCAAGGCATGAAGATCGATATTTTGACGCTCTTTCCCGAAATGTTCGCGCCCATGACGGCGAGCATCCTCGGCCGCGCGCAGAAGGAGAACAAGCTGCGCATCAACGTCGTCAACATCCGCGACTATACCGAGGACAAGCACTTGAAGTGCGACGACTACCCCTTCGGCGGCGGCGCGGGCATGGTGATGACGGCCCAGCCCATCGGCTCGGCCATCGAGGCGCTCGACCCTGAGCACGAGGCGCGGCGCATCTATATGTCTCCCAAGGGGGAGACCTTCCGCCAGCAAAAGGTGTTCGAGCTGCTGCAGTACGAGCACATCATCCTGCTGTGCGGCCACTACGAGGGGGTGGACCAGCGCGCCATCGACCTGTTCATCGACGAGGAGATCAGCATCGGCGACTATGTGCTCACCGGCGGCGAGTTGCCCGCCATGGTCGTCACCGACTGCGTCGCGCGGTACGTCGAGGGGGTCATCAACACCTCCTCCCTCGTGCAGGAGAGCTTTTCCGAGAACAGGTTAGAATACCCGCAATATACCCGGCCGGTCGAGTACCGCGGGCTTGCCGTGCCCGAAGTTTTGCGCAGCGGC
>CASEIS010000078.1 GCA_949287895.1 uncultured Bacillota bacterium | reverse complement strand
GACGGGGCGTCAGTCACGCCCGGACAGCGTCCCCATCCATTCGGACGCCTTGTCGATGAGGTTGTCGAGCGGGTCCTCGCCCGCGCGGATATAGCGGCAGCCCTTCCCCTCGTCGACGATAAAGCCCGCCGGCTTGAGGGAGACGACCACGCCGCTGCCGCCCGCGAAGGGGACGCTCTCCCCCTCCTTGATGACCTTGGTCTCGCCGAGGTCGCCCCCGCCCGCGAGATAGCCGACGGTCACCCGCGAGACGGGGATCACCTGGAACCCGCTCGCCGTGACGATGGGCGCGCCGATGACGTGATCGACGTCTACCAGCTCGCCGAGGTTCTGCATGGAGCTGTCGACCAGCTCGTTGACCTTCTGTTCCGATCTTTCCTTCATGTCCTTTCTCCTTTCAATGTTTGTGAAGCGCCCTGTCTTTTGCCTCCCTGCATCATTTTGCGCAGCAACAGCTTGGCCGCAGCCGCGAGCAGGACGGCGATGTTGAACGCGATGAGGATGCGCCCGCTCGCCTTGAAGCTGTCCTCCCCCATGCGCAGCAGCACGTCGGCATGCAGCCCGCCCGACCGCGTGCGGGCGCGCAGGTATGCCGCGCCGATGCAGGCGGCGATGCGCGCCGCCGCGGCCGCGATGATGGCGAGCGCGGGCTGCTCGGCCCGGCCCACCTCCAGCACGAAGGCGGCGTCCGCCACCGAAAAGCCGCGCGCGAGTTTGAACTTTTTGCCCGCCGCCAGCATCTCGCCGTAGGGCAGCAGCACCGCACGCCGCCGCGTCAGGTGCAGGGCGATGCCGCCCGGCGCGGGGGCGGCGTAGCCGCCGAGCAGTTTGACCGCGCGCAGGATATAGACGCCGAAAAACAGCTTTTTCTGCGCGGCGTCCAGATAGACGTGCACGCTGACGACGATGGGGAGGAGCAATACGGCGGCCGCCACGGCCGCTGCGATCAGCCAGCCCACCGCAAATCTCCTATATTATGCGACGCATAGTACTCTGCAAAACGCGAATTTTCCATGTTTGAACGGTCAGATGCACCAATTTTGTGCCAGATCGCGCAGCGAGTCGAGGTAGGTGCAGCGCGCGACGTTCTCGTTGGCGAGCAGGGGCACGCTGTCCGCCTCGATGCCGTTTTTATAGATGACCGCCCTGCCGAGGGCGTCGCCGACGGAAACGGGCGCGCGCACCGGCTGCAGTTCGAACACGCAGTCGACCTCGTCGGCATCCTCCTGTGCGCAGAAGAGGTAGGCCGCGCGCGCGGGGCGGACGTGCACCAGCTTCTGCCTGCCGCCGAGTACCTCGCAGGGCGCGGAGAGCACCTCGCAGGGCAAGACGGCGCGGCTCGTGTAGTTGGCGAAGATATAGTCGAGCAGCTCCCCCGCCCCCGCAAAGCGCGCCTTGCTGTTTTCCGCGCCGATGACGACGGAAACGGCGCGCAGGCTGCCCCGCTGCGCGGTCGCCGCTATGCAGAAGCCGGCCTCCGCCGTGTAGCCCGTCTTGCCGCCGTCGCAGCCCGGATAGCTGCGCAGCAGCTTGTTGGTGTTCGCCATCTCGGTGACGCGGCCCTCGGGGTGGTGCATCTCGTCCATCCAGGTGCGGCTGTACGAGAAGTATTCCTCATGCCCCAGCAGCGCCGAGAGCATGAGCGCGACGTCTCGCGCGCACGAGTACTGCCCGCTCGCGGGCAGGCCGGTACAGTTGGCAAAGGCAGTGTCCGTCATCCCCAGTTCGCGCGCGCGCCCGTTCATCTTCTGCACGAAGGCGCGCTCGCTGCCGCACAGCCGCTCCGCCATCGCGACGCACGAGTCGTTGGCGGAGGCGATGCAGATGCTCTCGAGCAGGTCGCCCGCCCTGTACGAGCCGCCCGCCTCCAAAAATACCTGCGAACCGCCCATGCCCGCCGCCCGCTCGCTGACCGCGATCTGCTCGTCAAAGGAGAGGCGGCCCGCCTCCTGCGCCTCGAAGCAGAGCAGCATGGTCATGATCTTGCACATGCTCGCGATGGGCAGGTGGGCGCTCGCGTTGCGCGCGTACACTGGCGTACCGCTGCGCCAATCGCACACATATGCCGCCTTGCAGCCGGGCGCGAGCTGCTCCCCTTCTGCGGCGGCCTGCACCTCGCTCGCACAGACGGCCGCGGGCATCGCCCGCACCTGCGCACACCCGCCTGCCGCAAAGCTCATGCAGGCGAGGACGGACAAGATCCAAAAACATTTTTTCAGCATCGGCATTTTCCCTCCCGATTTTCCCTTATCTTGCGCATTTTTCGCGCCGCTATGCGGACGCGCGCATGGGCGCAGAACCCGCGCACTGCGCGCTCTTACGATCGCTTTGAAGCGCCGCCTTTTAGCCGCGCCGCAAAAGGAAAAGAGCCCGCGCGCAGGCGGGCTCTTCTATTTTATTATGAAAGGTAAGATACGCGGCGGATCAGACGTCGGCGCGGGCGGCAAAGCCGCGGAGGACGGAGGCGAGGCTTTCGGCACTGCGGCGAGACTCGGCGAGCACCTCGGCGTGGCTGAGCTCGTGCTCGGTCAGCCCCGCGGCGACGTTGCTGAAAAAGGAGAGGGCGGCGACGCGCATGCCGAGGTAGCGGGCGTAGATCGCCTCGACGGCGGTGCTCATGCCGACGGCGTCCGCACCCAGCGCGCGGAAGGCGCGGATCTCGGCGGGCGTCTCGTACGAGGGGCCGAGCAACTGCAGGTACACCCCCTCGCGGCAGCGCACGCCCGCATCGCGGCAGGCGGCGAGCAGGTCGGCGCGCAGGCGGGCGTCGTAGGCGTGGGTGAGGTCGACGAAGGGAGTGCGGTCGTCCGCGTGCAGCCCGACGAGCGGGTTGCGGCCGGTCAGGTTGATGTGGTCGCGCACGGCCATCACCTCGCCGACGCGCGCACCTTCTGCGATCGCCCCGGCGGCGTTGGTGAGCAGGACGGCGCGCGCGCCCAGCTCGAAGAGCACGGCGATAGGCAGCACCGCCTCGGCGGCGTCGTGCCCCTCGTAGAGGTGGAAGCGCCCCTGCACGGCGACGGCGGGCTTGCCGCCCAAACTGCCGCAGACGAAGCGCCCCGCATGCCCCGCCACGCCGCACAGCGGCATGCCCGCAAGCTGCGCGAAGGGAATGCTTGCCGCCCCCTCCATCGCGTCGGCGGCGGCGCCCCAGCCGCTGCCGAGGATGAGCCCCAGCCGCGGGCGCGCCGCGCCCGCGGGATAGGCGATCGTTTCGATCTGGCGCGCGATCGCCTCTGCGCGCGTACGGATGGCGTCTTTCATAAATCCCTCCCTTGCAGGCAGCGCCCGCAGATGACTGTATCTTCTTCGAGGCCGAACCAGCCCGCGAGGAAGCGGGCGACGCAGTCGAGCCCGCCGAGCGTGCCCAAGTTGCACGGCCGTATGCGCGCTCCGAAGATGAGCAGCGGCACATACTCGCGCGAATGGTCGGTGGACGGCGTGGTCGGGTCGCAGCCGTGGTCGGCGGTGACGATGAGCACATCGTCTGCGCGCAAGTTCTTCATGATATCGGGCAGCGCGCCGTCGATGGCGCGCAGAGCGGCGGCGTAGCCGACGGGGTCGTTGCGGTGGCCGTAGAGCATGTCGGTATCGACGAGGTTGGCGAACACCAGCCCCTCCCCCGCCTGCGCGGACAGCTGCGTGAGGGCGCGCAGCCCCTCGGCGTTGCCGGCGGTGTGGATGCTGCGCGCGATGCCGCGGCCGCAGAAGATGTCGCCGATCTTGCCCACGCCGACGACGGGGATGCCGCGGGAAGCGAGGCGATCGAGCACCGTCTCCCCGGGCGGCTCGAGAGCGTAGTCGCGGCGGTCGGCGGTGCGGGTGAACTTGCCGCCCTCGTGGATGAAGGGCCGCGCGATGACCCTGCCCACGGCGCGATCGCCCGTCATGACGCGGCGGGCCGCCTCGCAGATATCGTACAGCCGCGCGAGGGGGATGACGGAGGTATCCGCCGCAATCTGCAGCACCGAGTCTTGCGAGGTGTACAGGATGGGCCGGCCCGTGCGCAGGTGTTCGGGGCCGAGGCGCTGGATGATCTCGGTGCCGGAGGCGATCTCGTTGCCCATGAAGCGGACGCCCGCCTCCCGCTCGATGTCGGCGACGACATCGGGCGGAAAGGTGGGATAGACGCGGTACGGCTTTTCGAGCACCAGCCCCGCCAGCTCGTAGTGCCCCGCCGTCGTGTCTTTGGCGGGCGTCTTTTCGCGCAGGCGGGCGTATGCGGCGCGCGGCGCGGGGACGGGCGAAAGCGCACGCCCGCCCGCAAACGACTTCGCGACGCCGTCGATGTTGTTGAGCCCGAGGGACGCGAGCACGGGCAGGGAGACGCCCGTCGCGGCGAAGGTGTTGCCGTAGGTATCCGACCCGACGTCGCCGTAGTCGGCGGCGTCGGGCAGTTCGCCGATGCCGAAGCTGTCGATGACGATGAGAAAGGCGCGCATTTTTCTCCTCCTCTGCGGCGGGCTTTTGCCCTGCCCCGTTTATGATACGGCGGGCGCGGGCTCTTGGCCATTCCGCATCTTTCACGCGGCGGGCGTGAATTTGTTTGCCTGGCCGCGGGCTGTCTGCCCTTGCCCCGCGCGCGGGCGCGCGGGGCGCTGCAAAAACGGCCATTTGCAAAAGGGGGCGGCCGCAGGCCGCCCCTCTATCCTATGCCAGTGCAGGCCGCCCCTGCCACACTATCGATCAGCGCAGTTCGGCGCCGACCTTTTCGTGCAGCGTTTTGAGGATGCGGCGCACATAGCCGTCCGCGTCCTCGGGCGCGATCGCGTTGTCGTGCGGGGTGAAGGTGACGCTGAACGCCATGCTCTTCTTCCCCTCGCCGACCTGCTCGCCGCGATAGACGTCGAACAAGCGCACGTCGGTGACGAACTTGCAGCCCTCGCGGATCGCCTTTTCCGCGTCCGCACAGGCGGTATCTTCCGAGACGATGAGCGCAAGGTCGCGGCGGATCTCGGGGAATTTGGGCAGCGGGACGTATTGGACGTCCTTCCCCAACGAACCCTCGAGCGCGGCGTAGTCGAGCTCGCCCAGATAGACGGGCACCTCGAGGGAGAGCTGCTCGGCGATGTCGGGCGCGAGCTCGCCCAGCCAGCCGATCGTCTGCCCGTTCCAGACGACCTCTGCCGTCTTGCCGGGGTGCAGGAAGGGGCGCTGCGCGGCGCGGTAGCCGAATTGCAGGCCGAACTCGGCGGCGATCGCCTCGAAGGCGGCCTTCGCCGAGAAGAAATCTTCCTTCGGCCCGTACACGCCGACGGAGATGGTCGCGCGCTCTGCGGGCATCTCCGCGAGCGGGAGCGCCTTTGCGATGTACACGCTCGCCAGCTCGAAGAGGCGGGCGCCGTCGTTGCCGCGGCGGATGTTGCGCACGAGGGTGTGCAGCATGGAGGGCGCGAGCGTCGTGCGCATCACGCTCATATCCTCGCCGATGGGGTTCTTGATGCGGATGGCGCGCGCGAGCTCGTCGTTCAGGCGCAGCAGGGCGTAATCTTTGGGAGAGATGAAGGAATAGGTGATGATCTCGCCGAAGTCCTGCCCGCGCAGCGCGCGCTTCGTGCGCGCCGCCTGCTGCTGCGCCGCGTTCAGGCCGCCGTTGGTGACCGCCGCCGTGTCGAGGAAGGTGCCCTCGATGTGGTCGTACCCGTACTCGCGGATGACTTCCTCGGCGAGGTCGGGGTAGCCGTCGACGTCCTCGCGGTAGGCGGGCGGCGTGACGGACAGCGTTTCGCCATGCACGGCAACATTGAAGTTGAGGCGGGTGAGGATGTCGCACATCTCCTGCTGCGGCACCTCGATACCGAGCAGCGCGTTGATCTGCGCGGCCGTCGTCTCGATGGCGCGGGGCGGCTCCTGCGGAACGGCGATATCGAAGCGGTCGCAGGCGATCTTGCCGCAGCCCAGCTCGTCAATGAGGTTGAGCGCGCGGTTGATGGCAACGCCCGTGGTATAGGCGTCCACTCCCTTTTCGTAGCGGGCGGAAGAGTCGCTCTTCTGCCCCAGCGCGCGGGAGGTGCGGCGGATGTTGGCGCGCTCGAACTTGGCGCTCTCGAAGAGCAGCTCGGTGGTGCCCTCCGAAATACCGCTGTTGAGGCCGCCCATCACGCCCGCCAGCGCGACGGGCTTTTCGCCGTCGGCAATGACGAGGTTTTCGGGGGTGAGGTCGAAGGTGTTCTTGTCGAGGGTGGTGATCTTCTCCCCTTCTTTGGCGCGGCGGACGCAGATGCGGCTATCCGCGATGCGGGAGAGATCGAAGGCGTGCATGGGCTGGCCCAGCTCGAGCAGGACGAAGTTGGTGATGTCGACCACGTTGTTGATGGAGCGCAGCCCGCTGAGCGCGAGGCGGCGGCGCATCCACAGCGGCGACTTGCCGATCTTGATGTCGCGCACGTAGTGCCCGATATAGCGGGGGCACAGGTCGGGCGCCTGCACGGAGATGCCCACCCGCTCGCTGGTGCGGAAGGTGCCCATGTGGTAGGTCAGCGGGACGGGCTCGACCTCCTTGTGCAGCACCGCGGCGACCTCGCGCGCGATGCCGTAGATGCTCTGGCAGTCGGGGCGGTTGGAGGTGACGGCGATGTCGAAGATGTAGTCGTCAAGCCCCACCACCTGCTTGATGTCGGTGCCGACGGGGATATCCTCCTGCAGGATGAGGATGCCGTTGACGTCTGCGCCGTCGTACCAGTCGTCGTTGATGCCCAGCTCTTCTCCCGAGCAGAGCATCCCGCACGACTCGACGCCGCGCAGCTTGCCCTTTTTGATCTTGACGCCGCCGTGCAGGGAGGAGTTGTCCAGCGCGACGGGGACGAGGGCTCCTTCAAACACGTTGTCTGCGCCCGTCACGATCTGGATGTCCTCGCCGTAGCCGCCGCAGTTGAGGCGGCAGATGCGCAGCTTGTCCGCATTGGGGTGCGGCTCGATCTTTTCGATGCGGCCGACGACGCAGCGGTCGATCTCCGCGCCGACGTAGATGAGCTCTTCCACTTCAAACCCGCAGGAAAAGAGCTTTTGCTGCAGCTCCTGCGCGGATACGTCGATATCTACATAATCTTTCAGCCAGCTGAGAGGTGCTTTCATGCCTGTCTCCTCCTTAATCCCGGAATTGCTTTAAGAACCGCACGTCGTTTTCAAACAGAAGGCGGATGTCGTTGATGCCGTACTTGATCATCGCGATGCGCTCGAGGCCCATGCCGAAGGCGAAGCCGGTGTACACGTCGGGGTCGATGCCACAGTTTTCAAGCACGCGGCGATTGACCATGCCCGCGCCCAGCACCTCGATCCAGCCCGTCCCCTTGCAGACGCGGCAGCCCTTGCCCCCGCAGTTGCGGCAGGAGAGGTCGACCTCCACGCTCGGTTCGGTGAAGGGGAAATAGGAGGGGCGCAGGCGGGTCTTCGTTTCGGACGAGAACATACGGCGGGCGAACTCGTCGAGCATGCCCTTGAGGTCGTTGAGGGTGATGCCCTTGTCGACGACCAGCCCCTCCATCTGGTGGAACATGGGCGAATGGGTCGCATCCGAGTCAGAGCGGTACACGCGCCCCGGGCTGAGCACCTTGATGGGCGGCTTTTTGCTCTCCATCACGCGGATCTGCCCCGAAGAAGTCTGCCAGCGGAGCAGGAAGTCGCCCCCGATGAAGAAGGTGTCCTGCATATCGCGCGCGGGGTGGTCTGCGGGGATGTTGAGCGCCTGGAAGTTGTAGTAGTCCTGCTCGATCTCCGGGCCCTCGAACACGTCGAAGCCCATGCCCGCGAAGATGTCGACGAGCTCTTGCTTGACGAGGGAGACGGGGTGGACGGAACCGCCGCCCGCCAGGTGTGCGGGCATGGTCACGTCGATCTTTTCGCTCGCGTAGCGGGCGGCGAGCTCCTCTTTTTTCAGCTCCTCCTCGCGCGCGGCGAACTGCTCCTCCGCCCAGGCGCGCACGTCGCCGACCAGCTTGCCCGCGGCGGGGCGCTCTTCGGGCGGGAGGTCGCGCATCCCCTTGGACAGCGCGGAGATGGCGCCCGTCTTGCCGAGATACTGCATCTTTAGTTCAAACAGCTGCTTGCGGGTCGTGACGCCCTGCATGCCTTCGCCGATCTCGCGGCGGATGCGTTCGATCTTCTCTTTCATAGCACACTTTACTCCTTACGGATGATTTTTCCTTGATTTTTTGCGGCGGCGCCCCCGCTTTGCTGCGGCTGCGGCGCAGAGCGCGGCCTGCAGGCGCTTCTCTCAATAAACAAAAACGCCCCGTGACCAACTGTCACAGGGCGCGAAGCGCGCGGTACCACCTATGTTCGCGGGAGAACTCCCGCCTCGTTTCCGCTTAACGCGCGGCGCACGCCCGCCCCTACTGCCGCCGTGCGGGTTGGGAGCGAAAGCTCGGAAGGGAATACCGGACGCGCCGTTCGGGCGGCCTTGCAGCCGACGGGCTGCCCTCTCTGGACAACGACGCCCTGTCCGTCTGTCTTCGTCATCGCATTTGCTGATTACATTTACTATAAAACAAACGCGCGCAAAAGTCAATCGTTTACGGCGAACGGCCGCGGAAATTTTTTGGCGGAAGGTGCAAGCGCGGGCGGCGGCCGCGGCTTCTCCCCGCCCGCGGAAGGGCCGGCCTTCCGACGCCGCAGAGAAGCCCGCCTGCACGGAAGCGGGAGACGAAAGGGCGAGAGGGACGGCGTATCTTCTTCCCCTACGAGCCGCCGAAGTAGATGGAGGGCACCTCGCCGACGATGACGCTCTCGCAGACGGGCACCTGCGCGGACGCCTCCACCTCCATCGCCCGCGAGGGGAAGAGGATGCGCACGGAGGCCGTCACGTCCATGCGGACGGCGTGGCGGGTCTGGTTGATGCCCGCGCCGACG
>CASEIS010000077.1 GCA_949287895.1 uncultured Bacillota bacterium | reverse complement strand
CATCTTTTTGGCCATCTATATATCGGATACGATGGTGCCCGCCCTCGGCTGCGCGGCGGGAGCGGCGCTCTTTTTCGTGCTCTGCCTGCTCTTCAAGTACTTGCAGGAGGAAAAAGAAAATAAGGAAAGCGCAGCAAACGCGCCCGAGATCCCCTTCGACGCCGATCAAAAAAGCGGCGAACAGGCGCCTGCGGACGCCGCGGCGAACAAAGACGCCCCCTCCCCCGGTGCGAACGAGCCGCAGCGCGGCGACGAGCAAAAATAATTTTACCCGTCCGGTCTTAATTATTAAAATCAATGCAGTAAGCAAAACCCCGCGGCCAGCGCTCATGCGTGCCCGCGGGGTTTTCTTTATAATCGGAAGAATTTGTTTCGTCAGCTCGAAACAAATTCTCCGAGCTTTCTCTTCGAGCTTTCTATATATAAATGTCGCGCGCGTTATAATATATAAGCGGCGGACGGACGCGTGCCGCGGGCGGTGCAATTACTTGCGCGGCTCCTGTTCGGCCATCTCGACGATCTCGCTGATGCGGTCGAGGTCGTCGGTATTATAGTAGTCGATATAGATGCGGCCCTTTTTATCGTTGCCGATGAGGGAGACCTTGGTCTTGAAGGCGTGGCGCATGCGCTCGATGAGGTCTTTGAGCTCGATGGACACCTGCTGCTTCTTCTTTTCCTTCTTTTCGGCGAGTTCGTCGGGGGTCGAAAAGTAGTCGCGCACGCTGCGCTCGATATCGCGCACAGAGAGGCCGTCTTTGATGGCGTCCTGCGCGAGTTTGAGCTGCACGTCTTCGGGCAGAGTGATGAGGGCGCGGGCGTGGCCTGCGCTGAGTTTGCCCGCCGCGACGAGGGCGATGACCTCGCTCGAGAGAGAGAGCAGGCGCAGCGTGTTGGTGACGGCGGGGCGAGACTTGCCGATGCGCTCGGCGAGCTCTTCCTGCGTGAGGTGGTACTCGTCCATCAACTGCTTCATCGCGTTGGCGGCCTCGATGGGGTTGAGGTCCTCGCGCTGCAGGTTTTCGATGAGGGAGATCTCCTTGATCTGGCGGTCGTCATACTCGCGCACGACGACGGGGATCTTGGTCTTGCCCGCGATGCGCGAGGCGCGGTACCGCCGCTCGCCCGCGATGATCATGTACTTGCCGTCTTGCATCTGATTGACGACGATGGGCATGATCAGCCCGTGTTTTTTGATGGAATCGGCCAGCTCGTTGAGGGCGGCTTCGTCGAAGTGCTTGCGCGGCTGGTTGGGGTTGGGGCGGATGAGGTCGATATCCACCTCCGTCAGCCCCTTGATGTCCTCGGGGAGGGGTGCAGACTCGTCCTGCACAAATTTAGAGGCGTTGCCGTACGCTTCTTCGGTATCGGAAAAGAGTGCGGACAGCCCCCTGCCCAATCCTCTCGGCGGTGTTTTCATGTTCTCCTCCTATGCTGTGTGCGCAGCCGCCTCGGCGCGGCGGGCGCGGCTGTATTGCGTGCTGCCGCGGCGGGCGCGGCTGTTTCCCTTCCGAGCGCACAGATCGGGCGCGCGGTCACTGCTTCTTTTCTTCGCGGGCGAGGTACTCCTGCGTGAGCGCCTTGTAGGCGCGCGCGCCCGTGCACTTGGGGTCGTGCAGCATGATGGGCTTGCCGTACGAAGACGCCTCGACCAGGCGCACGTTGCGCGGCACGACGATCTCGAACAGGCGGCGGGTAAAGAATTTTTTGATCTCGTCGGCGATCTGCTTGGAGATGAGCGCGCGGCTGTCGTACATGGTCAGCACGACGCCGTCGACGTCGAGCGCGGGGTTGAGGTGCTGTTTGACCAGCGTGATCGAGTTCATCAGCTGCGACAGCCCTTCGAGCGCGTAGTATTCGCTCTGGATGGGGATGATGACGGAGTCTGCCGCGGCGAGCGCGTTGATGGTCAAAAGCCCCAGCGAGGGCGGGCAGTCGATAAAGATATAGTCGTAGTTGTCGCGCACCTCGGCGAGGGCGTTTTTGAGCACCTTTTCGCGGCTCTTGTGGTAGACAAGCTCCACCTCCGCGCCGGCGAGGTCGATGTTGGAGGGGATGAGGTCGAGATTGGGGATCTCGGTGTGCACGATGTGCTCGGACGCCTTTTCGTCGTTGATGAGCACCTCGTAGACGGTCTTTTTGAGGGTGCTCTTGCTGATGCCCATGCCCGTCGTGGCGTTGCCCTGCGGGTCGATGTCGACCAGCAGCACCTTTTTGCCCGCATCGGCGATATACGCCGCCATGTTCACGCAGGTGGTCGTCTTGCCGACGCCCCCCTTCTGGTTGGAAAAGGAAACGATCTTGCCCATAGATAAAACCTCTTCTTTCGTCTCTCACTGTCTGCGGCAGCCGTCTGCGGCGGGGCGGGCCGCCTATACAGGCGGCGCACCCGCGCGGGCGCGCCTGTACCTGCGCGGCGGAACGCTTCTCTCCGCGCGGCGGAAGAGCCCGGCGTTATGCCTGCTTGCCGCCGTCCTTGTCGCCCTTGTCTCCCTCGTCGGGCTTGCCGGCGAGCTGCTCTTCTTGTTCGGAAGGCGCGCCTGCGGGCGGGGCGGGCTGCTCGTTCACGCCGCCTGCGGGCGCGGATGCAGCCGACGGCTTCGTGCCGGAAGGTTCGCCTGCGGCGGCTGCGGGAGCGGCGTTCGCCTGCGGCTGATCCTTCGCGGCGCTGCGCTCCGCGTAGCGGCGGAAGGGATCTTCCTCCTCGAGCTTTTCATTTTTATCCATGAAGGCGTACACTTCGTCGACGGAAGCGCCGTCGAGCAGCATATCCACTTCGTCGGTGTAGATGGTCTCGCGCTCGATGAGCACGCGCGCCATGTTGTCGAGCACGCGGCGGTGGGCGGAGAGCAGCTGTACGGCGCGCTCGTGGGCGGCGTCGATGATCTTGTGCACTTCCTCGTCGATGACGCCGGCCGTCTCTTCCGAGTAGCCGCTGTGCGCCTCCATATCCCTGCCGAGGAAGACGGGGTTATCCGATTTGTAGGTGACCAGGCCGACGCGCTCGCTCATGCCCCACTCGGTGACCATCTTGCGGACGATCTCGGTGACGCGCTGCAAATCGTTGGAGGCGCCCGTCGAGACGTCTTGGATGACCAGCTCTTCGGCGACGCGGCCGCCCAGCAGCTCGCACACGAGGTCGAGCAGCTTTGCCTTGGTCAGGTGGTTGTCGTCGCTGTCCGGGCGGGTCATGGTGTAGCCCGCCGCCATGCCGCGGGCGATGATGGAGACCTCCTGCACGGGGTCACAGTGCTTGCACAGCTTTGCGATGATGGCGTGGCCGCTCTCGTGGTAGGCGGTGATGCGCTTATCCGCTTCCGTCACCAGGCGGCTCTTCTTCTGCGGGCCGAGCAGCACCTTGTTGATGCCCTCGAACAGCTCTTTGTTGCCGATCATCTTTTTGCCCGCGCGGGCGGTGAGGATGGCCGCCTCGTTGAGCAGGTTTTCGAGGTCCGCCCCCGAGAAGCCGCTCGTCATGCGCGCGAGGATCTTGAAGTTGACGTCGGGCGCGAGCGGTTTGTTGCGGGCGTGCACCTTTAAGATCTGCTCGCGGCCGCGCACGTCGGGCAGGTTGACGTGGATCTGGCGGTCAAAGCGGCCGGGGCGCAGCAGCGCCGGGTCGAGGATGTCGGCGCGGTTAGTCGCCGCCATCACGATGATGCCGTCGTTGGTCTCGAAGCCGTCCATCTGCACGAGCAGCTGGTTGAGCGTCTGCTCGCGCTCGTCGTGCCCGCCGCCGAGCCCCGTGCCGCGCTGGCGGCCGACCGCGTCGATCTCGTCGATGAACACGATGCACGGCTGGCTCTTTTTGGCCGCGTCGAACAAATCGCGCACGCGGGATGCGCCCACGCCGACGAACATCTCGACGAAGTCAGAGCCGGAGATGGAGAAGAAGGGAACGTTCGCTTCCCCCGCGACGGCCTTGGCAAAGAGCGTCTTGCCGGTGCCCGGAGGGCCGACCAGCAAAATGCCGCGCGGGATGCGCGCGCCGAGGTCGGCAAACTTGCGCGGAGACTTCAAAAACTCGACGACTTCGGCGAGCTCTGCCTTCTCCTCCTCCGCGCCCGCCACATCCGAGAAGCGGACCTTGATGTTGGAGTTGACGCGCGCCTTGGTCTTGGCGTAGTTCATCGCCTTGCTCGAGCCGCCCTGCGTCTGGCGGATGAGCAGCCAGAAGACGACGCACACGAGCACGACGCCGAGCAACGGGATGAGGTAGGATACCCAGCTGCCCTCGTTGGGGTCGGCCTGGTTGAGCTTGATGCCGTTCTTTTCGGCGGCGGCGATGATGCGCTCGTACTCGCCCGTAAAGCGGCCGATGGTCGTCGTATAGACGACGTTGACGCGCGTGGTGCCGTCCTGGTAGTCGTAGGCGCTGACGTTGTAGAGGTCGATGCGGATCTCGTCGATGCTGTAGCTGTTGTCCTCCGCCTCGATGATGTCAAAAAATTCGGTATTGTCCACCGCCTCCTGCCGCCCCGAGGAGAGCACGGTGGAGAGGACGATGGAGAGGATGAGCACAAGCACGACGCCGAGCATGGCCCAAAGTAAGATCTTGGAAGATTTGCTCATGAATAAAAAATGCTCCTTCTTTGCCTGCCCGCTTCGCTGTGCGCCCGCGGGCAATGCGGTGTCTCGTCTTTTCCTTATTTAATAAATATATATATGAACGCGGAAGCATGCGCGTGCCGTCGTCGGCAAGCGCGTGCGGCACTACTGTGGCGCAGGCCCTGCGCGCGGCGCGCCGGGCGGGCATTGCAGGCTGCTCGCTCAGGCCGAAGAAGTAGAAAGTGCAGGCCTTGGCGCGGCGCGCGGAGCGGAGCGTAGACTGCGCCCCACCGTGCGCCTGCCGCGGTGCCCTTGCGACCGCGCGACATTCGGCGCTGCCGATGCTTCACGTGAAATAATTGTTAAGTTGCTTATCTATTGAATAGCGCACAGTAGAACATTTTGCGCCACATACTGCAGAGTATGCCGTCTGCCGACCGGCGGAGCTGCGAAAAGTTCGCCTACGCTGCCGCCGCAACAGTGAGAACGGCGACACCGGCAATGCTGCAAAATGATACCCGTCTGCGCAGCGGCGGGAATGCGGTTTATCGAAAATGCGAAACACGCCCGAACGCCGCCCTCGGCCGTGCAGCCTTCGATGCTGCGGCCGCCGTGCGGCAGGCGACTGATCATAAGTATGTGCAGACACAGGCCGTTGTACGCGGGTGTGGACAAAATGTGCAATACAGTGCGTTGCACAGCCGAGGTAAACCACGGGAAGATGCTCCGGCGATCTGCCAAGTCTGCCTTGTATGCAATTATCATACCATACTTTGGAAGAAATGACAAGGATTCCGCAAAAGTTTTTTCCAAAAACGGAAATTTTTATCCCTCTATCATCGATTTTTCATGATTTTTCGGTAAAAATTGCCGAGCGCAGACTGATTTTTGCCCGTTTTGGGGCCTTCAAATGTTTCATATGAAACTTCCCCGAGAAAGCGAATGTTTCACGTGAAACATCATTTCGGAATTGAAATAGATAAGCGCATTTGTCGATTTTACCATTCCATATCGTTGAACGTTTCACGAGAAACATTTTCAATGTTTTCTGAAAACAGGCCGTCAACAGATCGATGTTTCATATGAAACATCCAAAACAACAACCGACGCAGACAAAAAACGAAAAAATGCGCATTATTTTGTTACAGTGCAAAATGAGAGAGTGAGAGTACACGGACATACGCATAAAAGTGAAAAAGAATTCCACAAATTCACAGTGGATTTGTGGAAAAGTTCGGTGGATATCTATGTGTATAAACGGACGCGAATGTGTCAATACAATATGCACGAATTGACGCAAGGAGCGTACTATGGAATATACCTTTCATGTCTGGAACAAAATGGCGTGCGTCGGCATCGAGACGGCGTTGCAGGCGTATCTGCACGGAAAAATACCCGTCGTGGTCTGTGTCGGGAGCGATCTCTCCATCGGCGACAGCGTCGGCCCCGTCTGCGGCTCGATGCTGCAGCAACGCAAAAAGAGCGACCTGTTCATCTACGGAACGCTGCAAAATACGGTGACCGCGAACGAGGTCGAGTACATGCACGCATTTTTACGCGACACGCACCCC
>CASEIS010000076.1 GCA_949287895.1 uncultured Bacillota bacterium | reverse complement strand
TGGCGCGCCCTAAGGAGCTCGAATCCCTAACCTTTGGTTCCGTAGACCAACGCTCTATCCAATTGAGCTAAGGGCGCACGCCGCTTTACAGCGTACTTAAATAGTATAGCAGATTTTTCAAATTTGTCAATGGTTTTTGCCCGTCTGCGCGAAAGAAAATCAAAAAATCCCAAAACGGCGTTTGGGGCCGCGACGCGCGGGCGGCGCGGGCGGCGGCAGGGGAAAAGGGCGGCTGCGGAAGAGCGCGGCGTCGGGGCCGCGCAAGGGGAGGGGATAGGGCGTGTGATTTATAAACAATCGTGCGGCGTTTTGTTGATAATTTTTTTTGACTTTGTAAAATTCTCGGCGCGAAAAGGGCAGTTTTCCCCCGAATTTTGGGGAAAACGGGGAATTATGTTACTAACTTGTGGATAACTTTTTCGATCTTTTGTTTACATTTGGTGGCAGGGGCCCAAAATCAGCCCAAAATCGTGCAAAAGTGTGTGCATAACTGCCGTTTATCCACAGTTATGCACAGCCTTGTCCACACGGGGGCGGGTGCAAGGGCTGTCAAAGTGCACAAAGGGTCGAAGGGGGTGCGGTTGACCGGTGTTTTTCGTCCTTTGCCGACAAAAGCGAGGGGGATTTGTGCAAAAAATCCGACAAAATAGGTTGTCTTTTGGGCGCGGGGGTGTTATAATAAAAAAAGCAAAGCAGTCCGCGGGCGCGGCGGCAAGGCGCGCGGCGGCGCGGGCGAGACAAATTCGGAAAGGAGAATACCAACATGGCAAAGATCACGGCAGATCCCCTCATCTTGGAGTGCCTGCAGCTCAACCCCAATTCGGCACAGATCCTCATGTCGTACGGCATGCACTGCCTCGGCTGCGCGATGGCGCACGGCGAGACGATCGGCGAGGCGGTCAGCGTGCACGGCAAGGACCTCGACGAGCTGCTCGAAAAGCTCAACGAGGGCGTTCAGGCGTAAACAGGGCTCCCGCGCGGGAGCGACACGCGGCGCGTCGAGGCGCGGCGATGGCAGAGGCGCGCCCCGATGCGGGCGCGCCTCTGCTGTTTTTTTGCGGAGAGTGCGGCGGCGCATGTGTGCATGCAGAACAGGTGCGCATAGGCACACGGGCACATCGCAGACGGATGCGCACGGGTGCATATGGGCGGATGCGCACGGGCGCTGCAGGTGCGGCGCATCTGTACAGATGCGCACGGCGGACATGGGCGGGGCGTCGCCCCCGCGGGAAGCGCACATCGCCATATGTGCGCCGCTTCCAAATGACAAAAAGGAGGAAAAGGATGGACGAAGCCTTGCAGGAAAAAGTCGCGCAGCTGCGCGCCATCGTCGGCAGGATGAAGAGGGGCGTCTTTTTCGGGGGCGCGGGGGTGAGCACGGAGAGCGGCATCCCCGACTTCCGCTCGCAGGACGGGCTGTACCGCCAAAAGTATGCCTACCCGCCCGAGTACATCCTCTCGCGCACCTTTTTTGACCGCCATACGGCGGAGTTCTTCGATTTTTACCGCGACAAGATGCTTGCCCTCGACGCGCAGCCCAACGCCGCGCACAAAAAGCTGGCGCAGTGGGAGGCGGAGGGCAAGCTGGCCGCCGTCGTCACGCAGAACATCGACGGCCTGCACCAAAAGGCGGGCAGCCGCGCCGTATACGAGCTGCACGGCAGCGTGCTGCGCAACTACTGCATGGCGTGCGGCAAGAGCTATCCCGTCGAGGCGGTCGCCGCGTCTGCGGGCGTGCCCCGCTGCAGCTGCGGCGGCGTCATCAAGCCGGACGTCGTCCTCTACGAGGAGCCGCTCGACCAAAGGGTGCTCGAGGGCGCCATCGCGCGCATCCGCGCGGCAGACGTGCTCATCGTGGGCGGCACCTCCCTCAACGTCTACCCCGCGGCGGGGTTGATCGATTTTTTTGAAGGGGATGCGCTCGTCGTCGTCAACCGCGGCGCGCCCGCCCGCGCGGTGGAAGGCGCGCTCTACATCGACGGCAAGATCGGCGAGGTCTTTTCCGCCCTATAAAGGAAGCGCCGCCCTTTGGGCAAGCTTGCGGCCGCTGCAGGGGCGGCATACGGGCGAAACTTCAAACAATATTCTGAAAAAAGAGGAGGAGGCACCATGCAGGTAAACGGAGAGGTGCGCGCCGCACTCAACGTGCTGCGGCAGTGGCTGCGCGAGGCGGACGGCGTGCTCATCGGCGCGGGGGCGGGGCTCTCGACGGCGTCGGGCATGACGTACGCGGGCGAGCGCTTCGAGCGCTATTTTGCAGATTTCCGTAAAAAATACGGAATTACAGATATGTACACGGGCGGCTTCTACCCCTTTGCGACGCCGGAGGAGTATTGGGCATACTGGTCGCGCATGATCCTCTGCAACCGCTACGACGTGCCGCCGCAGCCGCTGTATGCCGACCTGCGCGCGCTGGTCGAGGGGAAAAACTACTTCGTTTTGACCACCAACGTCGACCACAGCTTCCAGCGGGCGGGCTTCGACAAGGCGCGCCTGTTCTATACGCAGGGGGACTACGGCCTCTTTCAGTGCTCGGTGCCCTGCCATGCGCGCACCTACGACAACGAGGAGGCGGTGCGCGCGATGGTCAAGGAGCAGAAGGACCTGCGCGTCCCTTCCTCGCTGCTGCCCCGCTGCCCCCGCTGCGGCGCGCCCATGCTGCCCAACCTGCGCAGCGACGAGACCTTTGTCGAGGACGAGGGCTGGCACGCCGCCTGCGCCCGCTACGAGGCGTTCGTGCGGTCGATGGAGGGCAAAAAGCTGCTCCTGCTCGAGCTGGGCGTGGGGATGAACACCCCGGGCATCATCAAGTTCCCCTTCTGGCGGATGGCCGCGCAAGACGCCGCCTTCCGCTACGTGTGCGTCAACCGCGGCGAGGCGTACGCCCCCGGCGAGATCGCCTCCCGCGCCATCTGCATCGACGCCGACCTCAACGTCCTCTCCTCTCTATAGGGGAAGAGCCGCCCTTTGGCCGGCCCGCTTCCGCGGCAGGGGCGGCGAATGGGCATAACTTCAAAGACAGTCAAGAAAAGCGCTGCATATCCTGCGGCGCTTTTTTGTATAGAAGGGGCGACGGGCGGCATACTTTTGCGCGCATTGCACACATTTTTGTTGCGGGCGTGCCCGCGTGGAGGAACAAAGGGATGTGTACGGCAGTCACCATGCAGGGCAAGCACTTTTACTTCGGGCGCAACCTCGACCTCGCTCACTCCTTCGGCGAGCGGGTCACCGTCACGCCCCGCCGCTTTCCGCTGCGCTTTCTGGCGCAGCCGGCGCAGGGCGAGCACTACGCGATGATCGGCGCCGCGGCGGCGGAGGGGCTGTTTCCGCTGTACGCCGAGGCGATGAACGAGCGCGGGCTGTGCGCCGCGGGGCTGTACTTCCCCGAAAGCGCCGCCTACGGGGCGCGCGCGGCGGGCAAGTACAACGTCGCCCCGCACGAGATGATCGCCTGGCTGCTCGGCCGCTGCGCCAACGCCGCGCAGGCCAAGCTGCTGCTGCAGGATACCTGCGTCATCGGCGAGCCCTTCGGCGCGCTGCCCCTGCCGCCGCTGCACTGGCTGGTCGCCGACCGCACGGCCTGCTTCGCCGTCGAGCCGCGCGCGGGCGGCCTGCGCCTGCACGACGACCCCTTCGGCGTGCTCGCCAACGAGCCGCCCTATCCCTATCACGCGCACAATATGCGCAATTACCTGAACATCACGGCCGATTGGCCCGCCTCCCGCTGCGGCCTGCCGCTGCGCCCGTACGGGC
>CASEIS010000075.1 GCA_949287895.1 uncultured Bacillota bacterium | reverse complement strand
CCGCCTGCAGGCGGCGCTGGGCGAAGAATTTACCGAGGACGTGCGCGCCTTCGGCGACAAGCTGCGCCGCCGTGAAGAGGCGGTCGTCGCCGCAAAAAAGAAGCGTGAGGAGGATATCCGCGCCCTCGAAGAGCGCATCCGCACCGCCGAACTCGCGCTCACGCGCGCGGAAGAGCGGGGCAAGTCGTTGCTGCAGCGGCAGGCGGAGTCGGAAGAGAGGCTGCGCGCGCAGCTGCAGGAGGGCGGCTTTGCGGAGCTTGCAGAGGCGGAGGCGCTGCGTGCCCGCTATCCGGACGCCGCAGCGCTCGCGGATGAGATCGACCGCTACGAGAAGGAGGTCTCCCGCATCGAGGCGGGCATCCGCGCGGTCTCCGAAGAAGGGGAGATCGTTCCCGTCGACGAGGCACAGTTTGCGCAAAAGCGGGAGGAATTTCAGCGCTTGACCGACAAGCGCAGGGATGCGGGGCAGGCGGGCGCCGTGCTCGGCGACGCCGTCGCGCGGTTCGCCGACAAGCTGGCAAAGCGCAAAGAGCTCGAAAAGGAGCGCGCCGCGCTGCAGCACGCCTTCTCCAATGTTGAAAAGCTGCGCGGGATGCTGTACGGCAACCGCCTCATGGAATTTATCGCCGGCGAATATCTGGCCGATATTTCCGATTCGGCGACCGAACTTTTGCTCAAACTGACCAACGGGCGGTATTATATCCTCTACGAGCAGGGATTTTATGTCGGCGACAATTTCAACGGCGGCGAACGGCGCAGCGTGAACACCTTGTCCGGGGGCGAGACATTCCTCGTCTCCCTCTCCCTCGCCCTCTCGCTCTCTTCGGCCATTTACGCCAAGTCGCTGCGCCCCATCGAGTTCTTCTTCCTCGACGAAGGGTTCGGCACGCTGGACGAAAAGCTGATCGATACGGTCATGGACAGTTTGGAAAAGCTGAAGAACAAGCATTTTGCGATCGGCCTCATCTCGCACGTCGAGGAGCTGAAGCATCGCATCGACAACAAGATCGTCGTGACGGCAGCGTCCGAAAGCGGCGGTTCGACCATAAAAATAAGCTGTTAACGGGGTGATCTGTTTTGGCAAACAAAATTCTGACGCCGACAACATTATGGAGCGATTTCGACGACGGCCTCCCGCTGCAGGAGAGCGTCCTCGGCGAGCGCACGGAAGGCAGGGTGCGCCTGCGCACCGTCCGCTTTGCGGGGCGCGCGGTCGGGGAGGCGCGCGTCGACATCTTCGCCCGCTACGCCGAGCCGTGCGAGGGAGATAAATTCCCCGCGCTGCTCATTCTGCCCGACGCCGACCGCACCGTCGACGACGCGGCCGTCCTGCGCTTTGCGGACCTCGGCTACGCCGTCCTCATGCCCGACTACCGCGGCTCGTGGCGGGGCGCGGAGGGATGCACCGTCTATCCCGAAGCGATCGCCTACGCCAACCTGCGCGAATCGGAACGACATTTCGATCATGCCGACGAGACGGCCAAAGAGACGTCGTGGTACGAGTGGGTCGCCGTAGCGCGCTACTGCATCCGCTACCTGCGCGCACAGCCCGGCGTCGGCAAGATCGGCGTGATCGGCATCCGCGCGGGCGGCGATATCGCCTGGCAACTCGCGGCGACGTGCGACGACCTCGCCTGCGCCATCCCCGTATGTGCCGGCGGCTGGCGCGCTTATCGCGGCGTCAATAAATATGGGGACGCCCCCGAACTCAAAATGGACGACGAGCGCTACCGCTTTATAGCGGGCATCGAGTCGCAGTCGTATGCGCCGTATGTGCGCTGCCCCGTCCTCATGCTCTGTTCGACCAACGACGAGCTCTTTGACGCCGATCGCGCATTCGATACCTTTTCGCGCATCGCGCCCAGCTGCGACAAGACCTTCTATTTCGCGGCCCGCTACAACGGGCATATCGGCAATACCGGCCTCAAAGATCTCGACCTCTTTACGGGCAAATATCTCAAAGGGCGAGAAGTATTTATTCCCGCGCCTGCCGAGGTGACCATCGACGAGGACGCAGACGGCGAGCTCGTCGCGCGCATCCGCTTCGACCGCAACGGCGAAGTGAAGTACTGCGAAGTGTATATGGCGGAGGATATGTGCGAATCTGCCATGCGCGACTGGGTGCGCTGCGAGTGCAAGGAGGGGAGCGGCGAGGAGCAGGTCTTCCGCCTCAACGCCGTGCGCGGCGCCAAGCGCGTCTTCGCCTACGCCAAGACCAAGTACAGCTGCGGCTTCGCAGTTTCTTCCAAGATCGCCGTCAAAAAGCTGGACAAAAATTATGTCAACAGCGTCGAGCCCTGCCGCATCCTGTACAGCAGCCGCAACGGGCGCGACAGCTTTACCGTCGCCCGCTTTGACCGCGGCGAGATCATGGCAGACTGCTTTTTGGAGAACAGCCAGCCGCCCGTCCGCCTGGTCGTGGGGCCGTTCGGCATCCACGGCGTCGCTTCCGAATACGGGCTCAAGTTGTTCCGCATCAACGACCCGCGCTATCGCCCCGCCGAAAACGCCCTCCTCAAGTTCGATATCTACGCCCCGCAGACGACGACGGTACAGATCGCCGTCCGCGCGACGAAAAACGGCAAGGACATCGTCTATCAGTGCAATCTCTACCTCGCCGGCTGCGAGAGCTGGACGGACCATGTGCTGAGCGCGAAAGATTTCAAGACGGACGGCAACCGCCCGCTCGCCAGCCTGCACGGCGCGAAGTATATCGCCTTTTATTCGGAAGGGGCGTTTTGTATCAATAATTTGCTCTGGCTGTAAAATTTTCACGGAATTTACTTTTTCTGCTGTCAAAAATATGGTATACTCTATAGGAGACAAGGTCATCACCAAGAAAAAACATCCGTGCGGCAATGACGTTTGGACGGTCGTGCGAACGGGGGCTGATTTCAAGATTCGCTGCGACAAGTGCGGGCGGGTCGTGCTCCTGACGCGCGACGCGTTTCTGCGTGCCCTCAAAAAATAAAGGAGCATCCATGGCCAATCCGTATTTGGAACGGATCGAGGACCTGCGCGACCCGAACCGCGGCGACCGCGCAACTCTTCGCTTTCTCGTCGCGTTGGCGGCGATCGTACTCATCTTTTTTATCCTGTTCACGCAGATCCTTTTGGGCGTGCGCGTCGTCGGCGCATCGATGGAGCCGACGCTGCACGACGGAGATTATCTCTTTATCGACCGCACGGCCGCCATCGAGCACGGCGACATCGTCGTCCTCTCGGCGGATATCCATGGAGCAGCGCCGGACGGCAGCGAATATTCCTGGATCATCAAGCGCGTCATCGGCCTGCCGGGCGACAGCCTCTATGCGGAGGCGGGCGTCCTGTACCGCAAGGAGGCGGGTGAAGCAGAGTACAGCGTCGTCGATGAGCCGTATCTGGGCGAAGAGTGGCGCCAATATGCCTACATCTACCCGATCACCGTCGGCGAGGGGGAGATCTACGTCATGGGTGACAACCGCAACAACAGCCAGGACAGCCGTGAGCTCGGCCCGCAGCCCATAGAACACGTCGTCGGCGTCGTGACCGGTTGGTCGCTCGCCGCCAAAGACGCCTTATCCGGATTCTTCGGGCTCTTTGCCCGCGATACAGCATAAAGGGGAGGAAAATTTACCATGAAGGATATCGTCATCACGTCTGACAGCACCTGCGACCTGAGCACCGACCTGATCGCCGAAAACGAGATCGCGATCATGCCGCTGAGCGTCACGCTGGGCGGCAAGACGTACAAGGACGGGATCGACATCGTCCCGGCGGACATTTTCCGCTACTTCGACGAGACGGGCGAGCTGCCCAAGACGGCGGCGCCGAGCGTGGAGGACTACGAGCAGATGTTCCGCTCCTTCACAGACCGCGGCAGCACGGTCATCCACTTCAATATCTCGTCTAAGGCGAGCGGCTCGCACGGGTTCGCGCTGGCCGCCGCGAAGAAGATCGGCGGGGACCGCGTCTTTGTCGTCGATTCGCACGCGCTTTCGACGGGGCAGGGACTGCTCGTGATGAAGGCGTGCGACCTGCGCGCGCAGGGCAAGTCTGCCGCGCAGATCTATCAGACCGTCCTCTCTCTCCGCGAAAAGGTGAATACATCCTTCATCCCCGATACGCTCCTGTACCTGTACAAGGGCGGGCGGTGTTCGACGCTCTCCTATTACGGCGCGAAGGTGCTCTCCATCCACCCGATGATCGACATGAAGGAGGGGCAGCTGTACCCGAAAAAGAAGTATATCGGCAAGATGTCTCGCTGCATCCGCACATATATCAACGATCTCGCCGCCGCTTACCCGCGCTATGACCGCACCCGCTGCTTCGTCACGCACAGCTGTGCCGATGCGGAGCTGGTCGAGCTCGCCAAGAACATGGTCCGCGAGCTGTTCCGGTTCGATACGATCATCGAGACGGTCGCGGGCAGCATCATCACCAGCCATTGCGGCCGCAATACGCTGGGTGTGCTCTTCATCAGCGAATAAATTTCGAAAATATACGACACAGGAACGGGGCAGACGCCCCGCAAGGAGGCTAATCACATGCATGCAGTCGTCACGGTAACAGGAAAGGATAAAAAAGGGATCATCGCCAAGGTGAGCTCCTTTCTCGCAGAGCGCGGGGTCAACGTTGAGGATATCAGTCAGACTCTTTTGCAGGATTATTTTGCAATGATCATGCTGGTCGATATCAGCGAGTTGAACATCGAGCTCTCCGAGCTCGCCAAAGAGTGCGACAATCTCGGCCGTGAGATCGGCATGTCCATCCGCGTCCAGCATGAGGCGATCTTCAACGCGATGCACAACATCTGAGCGCCGGAGCAGAGGAGCGGATTTCTATGTTCAATAAATTTGATGTACTTGAAACCATCGACATGATCGAGCGGGAGCACCTCGATATCCGCACGATCACCATGGGGATCTCCCTGCTCCCGTGCGTGCGCGGCAGCGGCGAGGAGACGGCGCAGGCGGTGTACGACACCGTGTGCGCCAAGGCGAAAAACATCGTCCGCGTCGCCGAGCAGCTCTCGGGCGAATACGGCATCCCCATCGTCAACAAGCGCGTCTCCGTCACGCCGGTCAGCCTGATCTGCGCGGCCTTCCCGCAGGCGGCACCCGTCATCGGCCGCGCGCTCGACCGCGCCGCGCAGGAACTCGGCATCGACTTCCTGGGCGGCTATTCTGCGCTCGTCCATAAGGGAATGGCCGACTACGAGGAGATCTTTATCCGCAGCATCCCCGAAACGCTCGCTTCGACCGAGCGCGTCTGCTCGTCCGTCAATATCGGTTCTTCAAAGTCCGGCATCAACATGGACGCCGTGCGCCTGATGGGCGAGATCGTGAAGGAGACGGCAGAGCGCACCAAGTCGCAGGACGGGCTCGGCTGTGCAAAGCTCGTCGTCTTTGCCACTGCGGTGGAGGACAACCCCTTCATGGCGGGCGCTTTCCACGGCGTGGGAGAAAGTGGCACCGTCATCAACGTCGGCGTCTCCGGCCCGGGCGTCGTCAAGCACGCCCTCGAAAACATCCCCGACGCCAACCTGAACGACGCCGCCGAGATGATCAAGCGAACGGCCTTCAAGATCACGCGTGCCGGGCAGCTGATCGCCAAAGAGGCGGCCAAGCGCCTGAATGCCGAGTTCGGTATCGTCGACCTCTCGCTGGCGCCGACGCCGGTGATGGGGGATTCGGTCGCGCATATTCTCGAAGAGCTCGGCCTCGAATGTGTGGGCGGCCACGGCACCACGGCCGCGCTCGCCATGCTCAACGACGCGGTCAAAAAGGGCGGCGTCATGGCGAGCTCGCACGTCGGCGGCCTCTCGGGCGCCTTTATCCCCGTCAGCGAGGATATCGGCATGATCGAGGCGGCACAAAAAGGCCTGCTGCACATCGACAAGCTGGAGGCCATGACGGCCGTCTGCTCGGTCGGGTTGGATATGATCGCCATCCCCGGCAAGACGCCCGCGACCACTATCTCCGCCATCATCGCGGACGAGGCGGCGATCGGTATGATCAACAACAAGACGACGGCGGTGCGCGTCATCCCCGTCCCCGGGAAGGACGTGGGCGACAGCGTCGAATTCGGCGGCCTGCTCGGCCGCGCGCCCATCATGCCCGTCAACCCGACGGACAGCTCGCGCTTTATCCTGCGCGGCGGCCGCATCCCGGCGCCCATTCACAGCAATAAAAATTAGGAGACTATATGGAACGAAGCGAAGTTGAACGCAAATACCGTTGGAAAACGGAGGATATCTTCCCCTCCGACGAGGCGTGGGAAGAGAGCTATCAAAAGACGGAGGCATCCATTTCCCTGCACGAATGGGCGGGGAAGCTGAAAGACGCCGCTTCCCTCGCCGCATTTTTCAAACAGCAGGAGCAGGTCGGCCGCGCCATCGAGCGGCTGTATCTGTACGCGCATATGCGCCACGACGAGGACGCGCGCATCTCCAAATATACGGCGATGCAGTCGCGCGCGACGTCTCTCTACGTCCGCCTCTCGTCGGAGATCGCCTTCGTCGAGCCCGAACTGACCGCGCTGGACGAGAGCGTCCTGCAGTCGTTCGCGCAGGACGAGCGCCTTGCCGATTACGATTACTATCTGCGTCAGCTCATCCGCAATAAAAAGCATGTCCTCTCCGCAGAGGAGGAGAAGATCCTCGCACTGGGCGGTGAGGTGTATTCGCAGTTCCAGAACATCTTTTCGATGATCGACAACGCCGACCTCAAATTCGGCGAACTGACCGGCGCGGACGGCGAGCGCATCGCGCTCACCCACGGCATGTACGGCGTCATTCTGCACGGCAAGGACCGCGACCTCCGCCGCCGCGCCTTCGAGCAGTACTACAGCGCGTATATCGGGCTGGCCAACACGATCGCCGCGACCTACTTCGGCAACGTCAAAAAGGACGTGTTCCTCACACGCGCCCGCGGCTACGATTCCTGCCTGCAGCGCGCGCTGGAGGGGGAAGACGTGCCTGTGTGCGTGTATGAGAACCTGATCTCGTCCGTTCACGAGAACTTGCCCGCCATGCACCGCTATATCGCGCTGCGTAAGCGCGTCCTCGGCTATGACGAGCAGCATATGTACGACATCTACGCCCCCCTCGTCGAGGACGCAGACCTCAAACTCTCCTATGAAGATGCGTGCGATCTCGTCGCACGCGGCCTTTCGCCCCTCGGCGACGACTACGTCGCCCTGCTGCGCAAGGGCTTTGCCGAAGGCTGGGTGGACGTCTGCGAGACGACGGGCAAGCGCAGCGGCGCGTACAGCACGGGTATCTTCGGCCTGCATCCGTACGTCCTCCTCAACTACCAGCAGTCGACGAGCGATGTCTTTACCATCGCGCACGAGATGGGGCACGCGCTGCACACTTACTACGCAAATGCGGCGCAGCCGTATGCAAAGGCAGACTACCGCATCTTCGTGGCGGAGGTCGCCAGCACCGTCAACGAGGTGCTGCTGCTCAAACACATCCTCTCGCAGACCAAAGACGAGAAGATGCAGGCTTACCTCTTGAATTACTTCCTCGATACCGTCCGCGCGACGCTGCACCGCCAGACGATGTTTGCCGAGTTCGAGGCGATCGCGCACGGGATGGTAGAGGAGGGCAAGCCGCTCACTTCCGAGAACCTCAGCGCCGAATATCTGCGCCTGAACGAGCTGTACTACGGCGATGCGATCGTCCACGACGAGCAGATCGCCCACGAGTGGTCGCGCATCCCGCACTTCTACACCTCTTTCTACGTCTATAAATACGCGACTGGCATCGTCAGCGCGATCTCCATCGCCGACCGCATCCTGTCCGAAGGGGCGGCGGCCGTCGCCGATTATAAGAAGTTCCTCTCCTCGGGCGGCAGCGACAGCCCCGTCGAGCTGCTCAAGATCGCGGGCGTCGACCTGACCACGAAGGCGCCCTTCGAGGCGGCGATGCGCGCCTTTGCAGACAGCCTCGACCGCCTGGAAAAACTGCTCGGATAAACGGCGCGGGCGCCGTGCGCCCGTTTGGGAGTTACTATGGCAAAGACAAACGTACTGCCGAACAATCTGGAGGCGGAGCAGGCGCTGCTCGGCTGTCTGCTCGTCGACAACGATACGCAGACGGATATCCTCGATCAGCTTTCGGAGGAAGATTTTTACCAGGAATCGCATCGCCTGATCATCGGCGCGATGAAGGCGGTGTTCAACGCGCGCAAGCCCGTCGACCTCGTCACCCTCGCCGACGAACTCGAGAACGAAAAGTGCCTCGATAAGGCGGGCGGACTCACCTATATCACCGACCTTGCCAAGATCACGCTGTCGGCAGCGAACTACCGCTCGTACCTCGAGATCGTCAAGCGAGACAGCATCCACCGCAAGCTCATCCGCGCGTCCCAGCAGATCATCGACCGCAGCATGGAGGGGGGCGAGGCGACGGACAGCATCGCCTATGCCGAAAAGCTCGTGTTCGACATTTCGAAAAAGGCGGATACGTCCACCCTCGTCGATATGCGCGAGGACGACAGCTACGATCTCGTCCTCAACAAATTTGAGGTCATCTCTACCGATAAAAACGCCCTGCGCGGCGTGCAGACGGGCTTTACAAAACTTGACAAGCTGACCAACGGACTGCAGAAGTCCGACTTCATCGTCCTCGCCGCCCGCCCGGGCGTCGGCAAGACGACCATCGGCATGAACATCGTCGAAAACGCCGCACTCGTGGACGGCCGCGTCTGCGCGGTATTCTCCCTCGAGATGCCGCGCATCCAGCTCGCGCAGAGGCTGCTCTGCTCGCACGCGCGCGTCAGTATGTCCAAGGCTTTGGCCGGCGAGCTGTCGCAGGGCGACTGGAAGCGGCTGTGGCAGGCGAGTGCCGACCTCAAAAAGGCGAAGATCTACATCGACGACTCGTCCAAGATCACGCCCGCCGAGATCCTCTCTAAGTGCCGCCGCCTGAAAGCGCGCAAAGACGGGTTGGACCTCATCATGATCGACTACATCCAGCTGATGGGCAGCGGCGAGCGCCGCCGCGAGGAAAACCGCCAGCAGGAGATCTCATCCATCACGCGAAACCTCAAGATCATGGCAAAGGAGCTGGACGTACCCGTGCTCGCCCTCTCGCAGCTGCGGCGTATCTCTTCGAAGGAAGAGCCGCAACTCTCCGACCTGCGCGAATCGGGCGCGATCGAGCAGGACGCCGATATGGTCATGTTCATCCACCGCCCCGACGTCGCGGCGACGGAAGAAGAGCTCAACAGCGGCAAGATCGTCAAGGATGCTGCCGACCTCATCATCGCCAAGCATCGAAACGGCGAGCTGGGCCGCGTCAAGCTGCGCTTCCGCGGCGATCAGGTGCGCTACGTCAATCCGCCGCCCGGATTTTTGCCGGACGAGCCGCCCGCTTCCGCTCCGCGCGAGGAGCCGCCGGCCGATTACGACGCGTTCGACCGCGCCATGGACGAATTCCCCGGTGCGGGCGGGGAGGGCTGAGCGATGCAGACGTATATCCGCGCGATGGACGAGCGCTCGCTCGCGCAGGCAAAACAGCTGCTGTTGCAGGGCGAGTGCGTCGCCTTCCCGACAGAGACGGTCTACGGGTTGGGCGCAGACGCCCGTTCGGACGCCGCGGTAGAGAACATCTACCGCGTCAAGGGGCGCCCGCAGGACAACCCGCTCATCGTCCACGTGCATCCCGATTACGATATTTCTTCCCTCGTTTTTGACGAGCAGCCGTACGTGCGGAAGCTGCGCGAGGCCTTTTTGCCGGGGCCGCTCACGCTCGTCTACCGCAGCCGCGGCAGGGTGAGCGCGAAGGTCTCCTGCGGGCTGGATACGCTCGCCGTACGCGTGCCTTCGCATCCGGATGCGCAGCGCTTTTTGCGCTACGTCGACATTCCCGTCGCGGCGCCCTCTGCAAACCGCTCTAAACACGTGAGCCCCGTTTCGGCGCAGCACGTCTACGACGACCTGCATGGCAAGATCCCGCTCATCCTGGACGGCGGTCCCTGTTCGGGGGGCATCGAGAGCACGGTGTGCGACGTGACAGGGCCTTACCCGGTCGTCCTGCGCGCGGGGCTCGTCTCGCGCGAGATGATCGCGGCTGTCGCGGGGCGGTGCGACGCATACGTCCCGAAAGCGGGCGAGCGGGTGCGCTCTCCCGGGATGAAGTACAAGCATTATGCGCCCGCCTGCGCGACCATGTACTTTGCCGCAGATGCGGCGGAGGCGGCGCGCGCGGCGCTGGAAGAAAACGTGCGCACGGGAAAGCACGTGCGCGTATTGTGCGAGCATGCGCTCGCGCAAAAATTCCCCGCAGAAGCGGTGCTCGACCTCGGCGCCGATGCGGAGGAGATGGCCGAAAACTTATATCGCCTCTTGCGGGAGGCGGAAGAGGTCGCCGACCTTTTGATCGCCGTCGAGCCGGCCGGGCAGGGCGGCGTGATGACGGGGGTACTCAATCGGCTGCGGAAGGCGTGCGCGGGGGAATAACATGAAGAGGAAAAAGGTGCTGTTTGTCTGCACGGGGAACACTTGCAGGAGTCCGATGGCGGAGATCATCTTCCGCGCGGAGATCAAGAAGCGCAAGATCAAATACGTCGACGCCGCGTCGGCGGGGATCTTTGCGCAAAACAGCACCGCGATCAACCCGCTCAGCGCTGCCTGTCTGCGGGAGATGGGGCTTGATTTTTCTAAATTCAAGCCCAGGCAGCTCAAACATAAGATGATCGAGTCGAGCTATCTCACCGTCTGCATGACGGAGGAGCAGAAAGAGCTGCTGAACTGTTTCGAAAACGTCCGCTCGATGCGCGAGATCGCCGGGTTCGATATCCCTGATCCGTACGGGCGGGGCGAGGAAGCGTATCGCTACACGGCGCGCGCGCTGTGCGTCGCGGTCGACGCGATCATCCGCCGCTATTTTGCGGATGCGCCGGCCGGCAGCACCAAAAAAAAATGACCATTTACGGAGGCTTTTTATGAAAATTGCCGTCGCCTGCGATCACGGCGGGCTGGAACTGAAGCGGGCGCTCGTCCGCCATCTCGAGGAGGAGGGGTACGAGATCGTCGATTTCGGCACAAATTCGCCTGACTCCTGCGACTACCCCGATTACGTGCTCCCCGCCGCCGAGGCTGTTGTGAGCGGCGATTGTGCCTGCGGCATTCTCGTCTGCGGGACGGGCATCGGCGTGTCCATCGCGGCAAACAAGGTGCCTGGCATCCGCTGCGCGCACTGCCACGATACCTATTCCGCTAAATTTACCCGCCTGCACAACGACGCGAATATGCTCGCCTTCGGGCAGCGCGTCATCGGCGAGGGGCTGATGCTCGAGATCGTCGAGACTTTTCTGCATACGCCTTTCGAAGGCGGGGGCAGGCACCAGCGCCGCATCGACAAGATCGCGGCGATCGAAGCAAAATACAGCAAGACAAAATAAATCGAAAGAGGGGAGAATTACGATGGCTAAAGTTTTTGTGATGGATCACCCGCTCGTGCAGCACAAAGTGACGATGCTGCGCGACAAGAACACGAGCACCAAAGACTTCCGCGAGCTCGCCGAGGAGATCTCTCTGCTGATGGCATACGAGGTCACGCGCGATCTGCCGCTCGAGGACGTAGAAGTGGAGACGCCCATCTGCAAGACGGTCGCCAAGACGGTCGCGGGGCGCAGCCTCGGCATCGTGCCCATCCTGCGCGCGGGGCTGGGCATGGTCAACGGGATGCTCAAGCTGGTTCCCAACGCCAAGGTCGGCCACATCGGGCTGTATCGCGACCCCGTGACGCTCAAGCCTGTCGAATATTACTGCAAACTTCCTGCCGACGCGACCGACCGCACCCTCATCGTCGTCGACCCGATGCTCGCGACGGGCGGCAGCGCCATCGCGGCGATCGGATTTTTGAAGGCGCGCGGCTGCACGAACATCAAGTTCTGCTGCCTGATTGCGGCGCCACAGGGCCTCAAGGCGCTGCAGGAAGCGCATCCGGACGTCGACATCTTCATCGCCGCGTTGGACGAGACACTCAACGACCACGCCTATATCGTCCCCGGTCTCGGCGACGCCGGCGACCGCCTGTTCGGAACCAAATAATCGATTTTTGATTGGGCAAAAGCCCGATAAGGAGTGAAAATGAGTCAAAAAGTCAAAAAAGCCGTGATCCCGGCAGCTGGTTTCGGCACCCGTTTTTTGCCGATTACCAAGTCCGTCTGCAAAGAGATGCTGCCCATCGTCGATAAGCCGACGCTGCAATATATTGTCGAGGAGGCAGTCGCTGCGGGCATCGAGGACATCCTCGTCATCACCGGCCGCAATAAAAAGATCCTCGAAGATTTCTTCGATTATACTCCGGAATTGGATGATTTGCTTGAAAAGGAGGGGAAGGAAGAGTTTTTGGCCATCTCTCGCCGCATGGAGAAGATGGCAAACTTGTACTTCGTGCGGCAGAAGCATCCCTGCGGCTTTGCGGACGCCATCCTGTACGCCAAACCCTTTACGGGCGACGACCCCTTCGCCATCCTTTTGGGCGACGACATCATCTATACGCCGGAGGGGATGCGCCCCGGCATCGGCCAGCTGGTCGACTGCTATGAGGCGACGGGCAAGCCGACGGTCGCCGTCATGGAAGTGGCGGACGCAGACATCCCCAAGTACGCGAATATCCGCGCGACACAGCTGGGCGAGCGCCACTGTGCGATCGAACAGATCGTCGAAAAGCCCGCCGTCAAGGACAAGTTCTCCAACGACGCGGTGATCGGGCGGTACGTCGTCGAAGCGGACATCTACGACATCATCCGCCGTACGCCTCCTTCGCCCAAGGGCGAGGTGTACTTTACCGACGCGCTGCAGGCGCTCGCGCGCGAAGGCCGCCTCGTCGGCTGCAAATTCGAGGGCAAGCGTTACGACGCGGGCAACAAGCTCGAATATCTGCAGGCGAACGTCGAATACGCCCTGCGCGATCCCGCGCTGGGGGGCTCCTTCCGAGACTATCTCTTGCGCCTCGCGGCGACGCTGCGCGGCTGAGGCGGGAGATGAAGCTGCGCCTTTACAACGCGCGCATCCTGTGCTCGCCCGGCGAAGCGCCGGTAAGAGGGGAGGTGCGCACGAATGGCGATACGATCGTCGGCGTCGGTGAGGCGGATCCCGCTTTCTGCGCCGACCGGGAGATCGATTGCAGCGGCGACCTCCTGATGAGCGGGTTTTGCAACGGGCACACGCACGCGGCGATGAGCCTCTTCCGCGGCATCGCAGAAGACCTGCCGCTCGAAGTTTGGCTGTACGACCGCGTCTTTCCTCTGGAAAAAAATCTGACACCCGACGACGTGTATTGGGGCACGATGCTGCAGATCGCGGAGTTTGTCCGCGGCGGCATCACCTGCTTTGCCGATTCTTATTATTACCCGGATGCTGCATATGCTGCGGCGAAAAGCGCCAACTTATGCCTCGCGCTGTGCTGTGGCGAAAATTCCTATTCATCCTTTGATGTAGTGCAATTTATCGAAAAAAACTACCTTAAATATAGTACTATGTCAGACAGAGTTCGCTATTATCCGGGCCTTCACGCCGAATATACCTGTTCGGAGAAGCTGCTCACGGATATTGCAGATTTTGCTGCAGAGACGGGCTCGAAGACGTATATCCACCTCTCGGAGACGCTCAAGGAGGTCGGCGAGTGCACGGTACGGCACGGCGGCCTGACGCCGCCGCAGTACCTGCATAAGCTCGGCTACTTTGACAACGGCGGCTTTGCCGCGCACTGCGTCTACTGCGATAAGGACGACATCGACCTGCTGCGGCAGTGCGGCGTTACGCCCGTCATCAACAGCGGGAGCAACTTAAAGCTCGCTTCCGGCATCCCGCCCGTCTATAGCATGCTCGAGCACGGCCTGCGCCCCGCCCTCGGTACAGACGGAACGGCGAGCAACAATGCCTCGTCCATGTTCCGCGAAATGTATCTGTATTCCTGTCTGCAGAAGCAGGCGATGAAGGACGCCGCTGCGGTACCCGCTGTACGGGCGATCTCGGCGGCGACGGAAGACGGCTATGCGGCCTACGGATTCCGCGGCGGCGCGATCCGCGTCGGCAATTTTGCGGACATCATCCGCATCGACCTGCATTCTCCCTGCATGCGGCCGCTCTCCGACGTGCGCGCCGGGCTCGTCTACAGCGCAGGGAATGAAGTCGTGCGCATGACCGTCGCGGGCGGGCAGATCGTCTACGAGGATGGCGCCTTCCATATCGGCGAGCCGCTCGAAAAGATCTATGCCGAGTGCGAGGCGCGCCGCGACAGGTTGTTGGCGCAGGCGGGTTTTTCCGCCTGAGCCGGGCGATATTTACTTTCTGAAAGATTTACCGCAGATCGCTGCGGCTGTACCGCGCCCGTCCGTCGAGCGCGGCGGCGGCAAGATCATTGCGGAAGGGGGTCTCTCATTATGAATGACTTTTTGCAGGCTATCAAAAACTTTTTTGCGTCGTTTGCGACCAATGCCGGGCTGACCATCGTGCGGACGATCGCCTTTCTCGTCCTCGGGCTGGTGATCATCAAGATCGTGCAGTCGATCACGCGCAGCGTGACGCTCAAGAGCAGTAGGCTGGACAATTCGGCGGCGTCCTTTATCATCTCGATCGTCACCGTCGTCCTGTACGTCGCGCTGGCGATCGTGGTGGTCAGTTCGCTCGGCATCTCGACGGCGGGCATCATCGCCGCCTTTTCGGCGGTCGCGCTCGCCATTGCGCTTGCGCTGAAGGACAGCCTCGGCAGCCTCGCCAACGGCGTCATCATCATCTTCACGAAACCTTTCAAGAAGGGCGACTATGTGCAGATCGGCGATCACGACGGCCTCGTGCAGGATATCCGACTCTTCAACACGAAGATCTTGACGTATGACAACGAAGAAGTCATCATCCCGAACAGCGATATCCTCACGTCGGAAATGACCAATTACAGCACGATGCCGCTGCGCCGCGTCGTCATCAATATACCCATCCCGTATGACGCAGATGTCGCCCAGACGAAAGCGATCATCCTGAACAGCCTTTCGACTTATCGGCATGCCGTTACGCAGCCGGCGCCGGCCGTCGTGCTCACGGCATACGGCGACAGCGCGCTCACTTTTTCGGCGCGCGTGTGGACGCCAAACGAGTTCTATTGGGATACGCTCAACGATCTGTACGAGATCATCCTCATCGACCTGCACAATAACGGCATCGATATCCCGTTCAACCGGCTCGACGTGGCGCTGCTGCCCAACACGGATGCGCCTTCTGTCCGCAAGAAGAGCGTTTCGCTGCATATCGGCGGAAAAAATAACGAGGAGGGCAAGCGGTCATGATCCATTTTGCATTGCTCGCAGAGGCGGCCCAAACGGAAGCGACGACGCAGCAGGGCGTGGATGCCGCCGCGCTCGCCCTCGAATACGGCATCTACGCGGCCATCATCGTCGTCGGTTTGGTCGTCTTATGGTTCTTGCATCGCAAGAGCAAGCTGCCTTCTCATACCGAGCTGCAGCGCAGGCTCAACGTGCTGTCTTCCGATATCGACGGCCTGATCGGCGCGTGCGGGTCGGCCGACCTCGGGGCGTATGCCTTTTTTAAGAAGATATCAAAACTCCTGTACCAGACGGACAGCCTCGTGTATATTTCGACGCTCCTTTCGGAAAAGGAGCGCGACGGCGACATCGGGAATATCGCTATCCTGCTTGAAAATGCGCGCGACGATATTTCGCCGTACAAGTTTCATGCTAAGACGCAGGACGATCCTGGCGGCCTGTATGAGGCGCAGGAAAAAGTGAACAATGCGCTCTCTATCATCCAAAAGATCATCGGCCGCGACAGCGAAATGATCGAAGAAAAGAAGGGCAAGAGGAAAAAGTAGACATTCTATGGATCAAGTACTTATCTGTATCGGCGGGGGCGAGCTGAAAACGAAGGAGACGCTCAAGATCGATGGCTACATCGCCGAAAAGGCGAAGGAACGCGCGGCGGGGCGCCGCGCGTACGGGCTTTTCATCCCGACGGCCAGCCACGACAGCATGCCTTACTTCAACAGTTTTCGCAAGACATATACCTCCGTTTACGACATCAAGGCGGATGTTGCCCTCACCGTTTACGGTGAGATGAGCCTCGAGAAGATCCGCGAGAAGTTCGAAAAGGCAGACTTTCTCTATATCGGCGGCGGCGACACTTTGTTTATGCTCGAACATTGGAAAAAGACGGGGCTTTTGCAGCTCGTGCGCGAGGCGTACGAGCGCGGCGTCATCGTCTGCGGGCTGTCCGCCGGGGCGATCTGCTGGTTCGAAACGATGTACACAGACTCGGCGCAGGTGCAGACGGGGGAGGAGTACGCCCTGTATCCCGGATTAAATTGGATAAAAGGTACAATTTCTCCGCATTATGACCACAGAGTGCTTGACTTTGATCAAAAAATATCGTATAATAATCAAGACGCTATCGGATTGGAAGACAACAGCGCCATCGAGATCGTGAACGGAAAGATCGTTCGGTCGCTCTCGGCGGGCGGCAATGCGTATTTCCTACATCCGGAAGGCGACACGGTGCGCCGTGAGATCATCCGGCCGCAGATCGTCTTGTAACGTCGCACTATGCGAGTGTGGTGAAACTGGCAGACGCGCTAGATTCAGGTTCTAGTGGGAGCGATCCCATGCAGGTTCAAGTCCTGTCACTCGCACCAAACACAGTCCGCAGCTTTCTGCGGATATGGGGGCATAGCTCAGTTGGTTAGAGCGCTCGCTTCACATGCGAGAGGTCGTAGGTTCGAGTCCTACTGTCCCTACCAAAACGGGAAAAACACCACATAGGGCGTAGATTGGCTTCTCAACCGCTATATGTGGTATTTTTTTTGCATTTAGGCACAAATTGGGAGCGAACTTTGAAAAATGCTTCGATTTTTCGAGGCGTTTTTTCTGTTTTCCGGCGTTTTATAAAAATAAGGAGGGGTTATCTGCGCGCGGTTTGTCGAAAACTCTGCGCGTATTTTTTATGCGCGAAAGTCGCGGCGGCGAACATTTGACTTTTTCTTCCTTTTGATATACAATGATGCTTGATCGGCGGGGCGTGCGGCGCGCTTCAAACTGCCGGTGTAAGCAAACAAAAAACACGGCCCGATCAAACGAGCCGTGTTTGGCAGGGAAGATGCGATGCGTAAGGAGCGCAAGCGACGGAATAGCGATCGCTGCGCGCAAGCGCCGATCCTCACGCGCAACCTGCGCGGCGATAGCCGCGCGTTGCGTGAGAGAAGCGCGTGCAAACAAAAAACACGGCCCGATCAAACGAGCCGTGTTTGGCAGGGGAGACGCGATTCGAACACGCAACCTACGGTTTTGGAGACCGCTACTCTACCGTTGAGCCACTCCCCTAAGCACTTGATTATTATATACTAAATTCGCTATAAAGTCAATCGATTTCTTCGACTTTGCAACAAAAAAGGAGTCAACATGAAAAAGCAGTTCAAACTTGGTGTCATCGGCGGCGGTTTTATGGCGCGCGCCATCCTGCAGGGAGCCGTCGGTTCCGAATTTCTCAAACCGAAAAAGATCGTCGTAGCCGATCCGTCACAGGCGGCGCTCGATCGTCTGGAAGAGATGGGTATCGAGCGCACGCATGACAATCGCTTCGTCGCTGAAAATTGCGAGTATCTCCTGATTGCCGTCAAGCCGCAGAATTTCCCCGCCGTCGCGGAGGGCTTGCAGGGCATCGCGGTGGAGAAGGTCATCACCATCATGGCGGGCGTGCGCAAGCAGAAGATCGCCGCCGCCCTTTCTTGGGCCAAACCGAAGATCGCACGCGCGATGCCCAACCTCCCGTGTTCTGTGGGCGCCGGCATGACCGCGCTCGACCTCTCTGATTTTGATGATGTGGACGACTGCGCGTTCATCCATTCCCTGTTCGACAACGTCGGCAACGTTCTCGACGTCGCTGAGGAGAAGCTCAATGCGGTGACGGGTATCAGCGGCAGCGGCCCGGCCTATGTGTATATGTTCATCGACGGTCTCATTCGCGCGGGTATGGCGCAGGGTCTGACTGAGGACGAGGCACAGACGCTCGCCGTCAATACTGTGGCTGGCGGGGCGGAGATGGTCGCCTGTTCGGAGGGTAAGCCCATCGAAGAGTTGATCGACGCCGTCTGCAGCAAGGGCGGCACGACCATCCAGGCGGTCGAATCCTTCCGCCGCGACGACTTGTACGGCGCCATCGACCGCGCCGTCGCCGCGTGCGTGCGCCGCGCCGAAGAACTTTCTGAATGATGAAAGAGATCGATTTATATACGGACGGCGCCTGTTCGGGCAATCCCGGGGCGGGCGGGTACGGCGCGATCCTGATCTATCGCGGCGTCGAGCGTGAGGTGAGCGGCGGCGAGCCGTCCACGACCAACAACCGCATGGAGATCTTTGCCGTCATCGCCGGGCTGCGTTGTCTCAAAGAGCGCTGTAAAGTGAACATTTACAGCGACTCAGCTTACACGGTCAACGCATTCAACCAACATTGGCTGGACAACTGGCGACGGAGCGGCTGGAAGAAGGCGGACGGCAAGCCCGTCCTCAACGTCGATCTCTGGCAGCAGCTGTATGAATTGACGCAGCAACACGAAGTGCGCTTTATCAAGGTCAAAGGGCACGCCGACAATGAATACAACAATCGCTGCGACGCGCTCGCGCGTGCGGCGATCAAAAAGTTGAACGAGGGTGCATGATGCGCCTGTCCATCTGCTATACTATATAAGAATATGTGCCGCTCGGCGTCGCTCTGCGCGCGTCGGCGCCCGTCGTCGGGCGCCGCGGGCTCATGCGCGGGGTGGAGGGGCACGACGGCTTTCTTATCTATGAAAGAGATCCTCAAAAAAATAGCCTCTGCGCTTTTGTTTGCGGGTGCGGCGGCCGTCACCGTCGTCTTGACGGTGATCTGTATCGCCTGGTTCGAGAGCGGGTTCATCTACGACTATGCGCCCGTGCTTGCGTCTGTGCTGGTCACGGTCGAGGTGATCTATATCCTGGCGGCGCTCGTGTTCTTGCTCAATGGCTCGCAGACCGTCTATAAGTTCATGCTGACCGGCCTGCTTCTTGCGGCGCTCATACTCATCGTCTGCTTTGTGCTGCAGGCTACGGGCTTCCTCAATCGTATCGATTCGGTGGAAGATCTGCGCGAGCTGATCGATTCGCGCGGTTCCTTTTGGGCGCCGCTCATCTTTATCGTCTTGCAGATGCTGCAAGTCTTTCTTCTCCCGCTTCCCGGCGTGCTGACCGTCGGTGCGGGCGTCCTCCTGTTCGGCGTTTGGGAGACCTGCCTGTACAGCTACATCGGCATCCTGCTCGGCTCTCTGGTCGGCTTTGCTGTCGGGCGCGTCATCGGTTACCGCGCGGCGGCGTGGCTGGTCGGCCGCGAGTCGCTCGATTCGTGGCTGGAAAAGGTGAAGGGGAAGGACCGCCGCCTGCTCACCGTCATGTTTCTCCTTCCCATCTTTCCCGACGATATCCTCTGTTTCGTCGCGGGGCTTTCCACGATGAGCTGGAAGTCCTTCATCGTGATCCAGCTGATCGCGCGCGCCATTTCCGTCGTCGCGACCAGCCTTTCGGTGGGCGGGATGGTCATTCCGTACGACACCTGGTGGGGGATCTTGTGCTGGATCGTCGTAGGAGCCGCCATCATCGCCCTGTTCATCCTCCTTTATAAAAAGGGCGACGCGATCGAGCGCTGGTTTTTCGGGCTGTTTCGTTCCAAGAAAGATCGCGAGACAGACAAAAAGGGTGTGAACGATATACAGAAAAAATAATAGCATGGTGCATCCGGCGGCCGCTCTGCGGCCGCTTTTTGCTTGACAAGTACGATTCAATATGATATCATATTGATATCAAATACAGGAGGGAAATGTTATGGCTAACGAAGGAAAGGTGATGCAGGAACGGATACTCAGGCCGCTCAACGGGTATCTCATGCTCTTTGTGTGGCTGGTGGTCATCGCCGGCGGCATCGTCATGTGCGTGCTCGGCGGGCAGTCTGACGATAATTTTGCGGTCGTCTATATGGTCACGGCGGTGCTCATCGCCTTTATCGGCCTGTTCATGCTCAGCGGGCTGAAGATCTTGCACCCGAACGAGGCTCTCGTTATGACGCTGTTCGGCAAGTATCGCGGCACCATCAAAAAGGACGGTTTTTTCTGGGTCAATCCCTTTTGCTCGGCGTACAATCCCGCGGCGGGTTCTGTCGCAGGGACTGGGCGTAAGCTCTCGCTCAAGGCGATGACCCTCAACAACGAGATGCAGAAGGTCAACGACGAGGAAGGCAACCCGATCGAGATCGGCGTCGTCGTGATCTGGCGTGTCGTGGACACGGCGCGCGCCGTCTTCGACGTAGAGAATTTTGTGCAGTACATTTCGACGCAGTGCGACGCGGCGATCCGCCAGGTCGCGCGGCAGTATCCGTATGATGTTTCCGAAAACGGCGACGAGAAGTCGCTGCGCGGCTCTTCCGTAGAGATCGCCGAGATCCTCAAACAGGAGATCCAGGGCCGCGTGCTCGTCGCGGGCATCGAAATCGTCGAAGCGCGCATCGCGCACCTTGCGTATGCGCCCGAGATCGCGGCTGCCATGCTGCAGCGCCAGCAGGCTTCTGCCATCATCGCCGCCCGCCAGAAGATCGTCGACGGTGCGGTCAGCATGGTGGAGATGGCGCTGCATAAGCTGAGCGAGAACAATGTCGTCGAGCTTGACGAAGAGCGCAAGGCCGCGATGGTCTCCAATCTTTTGGTCGTCTTGTGCGGAAATAAGGACGCGCAGCCCATCGTTAACAGCGGTTCGCTGTATTAAGAGGTTTTGCATAGTACTATGTCTGACAAAAATGCGAAAAAACAGGTGCCGTTGCGTATATCGGCGCAGCTCTATGAGCAGTTATCCGCTTGGGCGGAGGATGAGTTTCGGTCGCTGAACGGGCAGATCGAATATCTTCTGCACGAGTGCGTGCGCAGGCGGCGCGATCGCAAAAAGGAAGACAAATAAAGGGGCGGGTGCAGCGCAAATCGCGCGTTGCACCCGCTTTTCGTTTGTGCTTTTTTTCGCAATGTGGTATAATAGGCAGGAAAAAAGCTACAGAGAGGGAGCCATGCTGCAGGTCACCAACGTCAGTTTACAATACGGTAGCAAAAAACTTTTCGAAGACGTCAACTTGAAGTTCACGAAGGGCAATTGCTACGGTATCATCGGCGCGAACGGCGCCGGCAAATCTACCTTTTTGAAGATCCTTTCGGGCGAGATCGAGCCGAACAAGGGCGAGGTCACGCTGGATAAAAACGAGCGTATGTCCGTGCTGATGCAGAACCAGCACGCCTATGACGATCAGACGGTCGTGCGCACCGTCATGCTCGGGCACAAGCGCCTCGTCGAGATCATGGACGAGAAGGATGCGCTGTACGCCAAGCCAGACTTTTCTGATGAAGACGGCATCCGCGCTTCCGAATTGGAGAGCGAGTTTGCCGAACTCAACGGCTGGGAGGCGGAGTCAGAGGCGGAGACGCTGCTCAACAAGCTCGATATCCCCAACGAATATCATTCGATGCTGATGGCGGATCTCGACGCGAAGATGAAGGTCAAGGTGCTGCTCGCACAGGCGCTGTTCGGCAACCCCGACGTGCTGCTCCTCGACGAGCCGACCAACAACCTCGATATCAAGACGGTGCGCTGGCTGGAGAATTATCTGCTCGACTTCGAGAACACCATCATCATCGTCTCGCACAACCGTCACTTCCTCAACAAGGTGTGTACCTATATCTGCGACGTCGACTTCGGCAAGATCCAGATGTACCTCGGCAACTACGATTTCTGGTACCAGACCAGCCAGCTGATCGCCCGCCAGCAGCGCGACCAGAACAAGAAGATGGAGCAGCGCGCCAAAGAGTTGCAGGAGTTCATCGCGCGCTTCGCGGCGAACGCTTCCAAATCGCGCCAGGCAACTTCGCGCAAGAAGGAGCTCGAGCGCCTGACCCTCAACGACATCAAGCCTTCGCTGCGCAAATACCCGTTCATCGATTTCAAGTTCGAGCGCGAGATCGGCAACGATATCCTCATCGTCGAAGGGCTGACTAAGGAAGGCTACTTCCACGATCTCGACTTTATCGTGCAGAAGGGGGACAAGATCGGCGTCGTCAGCGACAAGAGCACGACCATCACCATGCTCTTCGATATCCTGACCGGCAAAGTCCAGCCGGACGCCGGCACCGTCAAGTGGGGCAAGACGATCACCTTTTCCTATCTGCCCCTCAACAACAATGAGTTTTTCGAAGGATGCGACTTGAGCCTCGTCGAGTGGCTGAGCCAGTTTTCGAACGACCACTATGAAGAATACCTGCGCGGTTGGCTGGGGCGCATGCTCTTTTCGGGTGAAGAGGCGCTCAAGAAGGCGAAGGTGCTTTCGGGCGGCGAGAAGGTGCGCTGCATGCTCGCCAAAATGATGCTCGAGGGGGGCAACTTCATCCTCATGGACGAGCCGACCAACCAGCTCGACCTCGAGTCGATCACCGCGCTCAACAACGGCATGGTCAATTTTAAGGGTTGTATGCTCTTTACCTCTCACGACCAGGAGCTGATGAACACCGTCGCCAACCGCATGATCGAGATCAACGGCACGAAGACCTTCGATAAGAACGTCAACTATGACGAATATCTCGACTTAGTAGAAGGGGAACAGTAAATGTATCCGTATCCTTTGATCCGCTTCCCGGATGGGAGCGGCATCGGCCTGTACGAGATCTGTATGCTCGTCGGCGTCATTGCGGCGATGATCTTGTTTTCCGTTTTGGCGGAGCGTCGCAAGATGCCGGGCAAGCTGCAAAATCTCATATTGGTCGGCATCATCGTTTCGGTCGTCGTCGGTTACCTCGTCGCCGTTTTATTCCAGGCCGTTTATAATGCGCTGGAGACGGGAGAATTTGTCATCGACGAGAATACGGGCGCGACCTTTTACGGCGGGTTGATCGGCGGCGTGGTGTGTATGGTGCTGATCTATTTTATCGGCGCCCGCATCATGTATCGCTCGAATGAAGTCGCTGTCCGCTGGTTCCCGACGCTCGCGAACGTCGCCGCTGTCTGCGTGCCTCTCGCGCACGGGTTCGGCCGCATCGGCTGCCTGATGGCGGGCTGCTGCCACGGCGGCGAGACGGATGCCTGGTACGGCATCGCAATGGATATCGGCGTGCTGGACGGCGAATACGTCAAAGTCGTGCCGACGCAGCTGTTTGAGGCGATCTTCCTCTTCGCGCTCGCGGCCTTTCTCATCGTGTGGTTTTGGAAAGGGAGAGGGATGGAAGTCCCCGTCTACCTCATCGGCTACGGCATCTGGCGCTTCATCATCGAGTTTTTCCGCGCAGACGACCGCGGCGCGTCGATCATCCCCGGGCTTTCGCCCTCGCAGACGACGGCGATCTTGCTCATCCTTTTGGGGGTCGCGATCTGTATCGCCTATTTCGTGATCTGCCTCAAAAAGGGCCGCGCTTATTTTGCGCCGCCGCAGGGAGACGCGGAGCCTGCCGCACGGCAAAACGGGCAGCTCGGCACCGACGAGAAAGAGAATAAGCATTGAACGATCCGGTCAAAACGGGATATCCCGCTTGGATAAATAATCCTGATTTGAGGTGAAATCATGAACGAAGAAAAGGATCCGCAGCAGGAGCGCGAAACGAACGCTCCGAGCGAGAACCAAAATGGGCAGCAAAATGCCGGAAAGGGGACGGACGATATGCAGAAAAAGGTGATCTATATCCTTGCATATCTGTTCGGCATCCTGTTCTTTTTGCCGCTCATCCTGTATCCGGAGGACGGCGAGGCTCGCTTCCATGCGAATCAGGCGCTCGTCATCCTGCTCTGCACGGTGATCGGCGAGGTGGTCTTCGGCATCCTGTGCCTGATCCCGTTTGTCGGCATCGTGTTCGGCATCCTCTGCGGCGTTTTCGGGCTCGCAGTGCTGATCGCCTGCATCTATTGCATCGTCGGCGTCGCAAAAGGGGAGCGTTGGGAACTTCCCGTGATCGGCAAGTTCCGTCTGATCCGTTAAAAAGTGAATCGACTCAATCGCCCGCGCAGGGATGCGCGGGCTTTTGCGGGCAATTTTGTCCGCGCAATGACGGTGGGAAAATGAAATAAAACTACAGAGAGTTGTGAAAAAGGTACCATTATGAATTTTTTGGCTACATTTATCAATGTCGTCACCATCGTCGTGCTCGCCGTTCCCGGGTTTGTCCTGCGTAAATGCAAGCTCTTCCCTGAAAAGGCGGCTTCCATTCTCGCCGTCCTGCTTCTCTATGTGTCGCAGCCCTTTTTGATGATGTCGTCCATCTTCAACAAGCCCTTCGACGCGGCCATGCTTCCCAATTTTGCCTGGGTGCTCGGCTTTGCGGTCGCGCTGCAGCTTGCGGTGTACTTCGTTTCGCTTCTGTGTTTCAGCCGCGATAAGAACGAGGCGGCCAGGCGCGCGGCGGTCGCGTCTTCCTATCTCGGCAACGTCGGCTTTATGGGCATCCCCGTCATGGAGATGCTCTTCCCCGGGAACGACGATATGATCCTGTACACGGTCGTCTATAATATCGCCTTCAACGCGATGACCTGGACGCTGGGCGTATACGCGATCACGGGGGAGAAGAAGCGCATCAACCCGCTCAAGATCATCCTGAACCCGCCGACCATCGCCGTCATCATCGCCCTCCCGTTCTTTTTCTGCAACGTCGCCATCCCTGAACAGGTCATGACGCCCATCTCGTATCTCGGCGACATGACGCTGCCCCTCTCCATGATCATCCTCGGCGTCCGCCTCGCGGATATGCACCCGCTGCGCCTGGTCAACGACGTGCGCGTGTATGTCGTCGCCGCGCTCAAACTGATCGTCTCTCCGCTGCTCAGCCTCGGGATCATGCTGCTCGTCGACCTGGTGTTCCCTCTCGACCGCTTCGTCATCATCGCGCTGTTCATCATCGGCGCGATGCCGACGGCGTCCAGCGCGCTCAACTTTGCAGAGATGTTCGGCGGCGATCGCGAGACGGCGGCCGCATCCACCCTGATGAACACGCTGCTGTGCATTGTGACCATCCCTATTCTGATGCTGCTGTGCGATCTGATTTGAGTATTACCCGATAAAGAGCCCGCTTCGCTGTGGGCTTTTTGTCATTTTTTGATGAATTTTTGGTCAGCGCTCTTGCAAAACCGCTTGTTCCGTGCTACAATGAGGGAAATGAGCAGGGGGTGCGGCGTGATCAAAATAGCTATTGTGGAAGACAATGAAAGAGATTTTGCCCTTCTCCGCAGCTTTTTGGAGCGATACGGCGAAGAGCAGAAGGAGTCTTTCGATATCCGATATTTCGGCGACGCGTTCGACTTCGTCAGCGACTATGTCCCGGAGTACGACGTGATCTTTTTTGACATCGAGATGCCGCGCATGAACGGCATGGAGGGTGCGCAGCGCATCCGCCGCATCGATGCGGGCGTCGCGATCATCTTCGTCACCAACATGGCGCAATATGCGGTCAAGGGGTACGAGGTGGATGCGGTCGACTTTCTCGTCAAGCCCATTTCGTATGAAGGGTTTGCCGAAAAGCTGCGCCGCGCATTCGGCTTTTCCTTTACCCGCCGCAGCGTCCCCATCCTCGTCGGCACAGAATCGGGCGAAGGGTTCGTGCGGATCTTGTGTTCAGACGTCTGCTATGCCGAAAAGGACAAAAACTACGTCGTCTACCACTGCCGCGACGGCAATGTCTTTCGCAAGCGCGAGCAGTTGCACGAGGCGGGAGAATTGCTCTGTCAGCACGGGTTCGCCTACATCAATTCCGGCTGTCTCGTCAATTTTTTTGACGTGCGCAAGCTGACGCAGACGACGCTGACCGTATGCGGCGTCGAGCTGCCGCTGGCACGCCGCAGGCGGCAGGACTTTTTGGCCGCATATATGCGCTGGCTGAACGGCCGCATGCCGGGAAAGGACGGGCGCTCATGATGCACTTCCTCGTTGTCTACTATTTGAATTTAGGACTTTGGTTCTCCGTTCAGCTGCTCTGCTGCTGCGGCGTCTTTGCCTATCGCTTTCCGCGCCGCAGTCACTTTTTTGTGCGGCTGCCGGTCGCTGTGCTCGTCTATCTGTCGGCAAGTTTTTGGCTGTGTTCCATCTATTTTATGTGTGACATATCCGTCACCTTGCAATTTTTTATCGTTCAGCTCGTCTATTTCGTCCTCATCTGGGTCGTTTTGCTCGCGTGTCTGGCGTTTTGTTTTTCGATCGGGTGGAGAGAGACGGTCTTTATCGGCATCGGCAGCTATGCGGCGCAGCACATCGTCTATTCGATCTCCATGTTTGCGCGCTATTTCTTTCAGGACCTGTCGGACTTGTTTTGGTTCACGAGTTTGTGCGAGGCGGCGTCACTCATCGTCGTCTGTCTGCTCGTTTGGGCGCTGCTGACGCGGAAGGGGAATTTGCGGATGCGCCGCCGCGAGCTGCGCTTTCTTCCGCTGGCGGCGGTCATGGTCGCTTCCTGCATCGTGCTCAGCAGCCTGTCAACGTCGGTGCAGTCGGAGGAGGCGCTCTTTATTTCGCGCGTCGTCGGGCGGCTGTATGCGGTCATCTGTTGCGTGCTCATCCTCGTCCTGCAATTCGGTTTTACCCGTGAAAACGAGCTTGAGGAGGACAAGGAGACGGTCGAGCTGCTGCTGCACGCTGAAAAGGAGCAGCACCGCGTCAACCGCGAGACGGTCGATATCATCAACATCAAGTGCCACGACCTGAAGCATCAGCTCGCCGTGCTGCGCGACATGGAGAAGAAGCCTGAGCGCGACGAGGCGATCGCCGAGATCGAGCAGGCGGTCCAATTTTACGATTCGAATATCCGCACGGGCAACGGCACGCTCGATCTGATTTTAACGCAGAAGAGCTTCTTCTGTTACAATAAGCACATCACGCTCGAGTGTTTTGCCGACGGTGCGTGTATGGATTTCATGAAGCCGTCCGATCTGTTGTCCCTGTTCGGCAATATCCTCGACAACGCCATCGAGGCGGTGCAGGCCTTTCCGCCGGAGCAGAGGCGGATCGCGCTGCGCATCGAGAGGCGGAACGATGCCGTCTTTATCCATGCCGACAATCCCTGCGGAGAAGTCCGCTTCCGCGACGGTTTGCCGCAGACGACGAAGGCGGACAAGGCATACCACGGCTTCGGCGTGCGTTCCATCCGCTATATCGTGCAGAGGTACGGCGGCGACCTCCGCATGTACTGCGAGGGCGGGCGGTTCCACGTCGATATCCTCTTTTCGGATGCGACTCGCCCGAATGTCGCCTGAACATTGTCCGTTTTGTACAAACTTTGACCGAATACAAAAAAATTTCGACCGAACGCACCACTTTGGTGCCGTTCGGTCTTTTTTGTGCTACAATGCGTGCGTCTTCGGACAAAATGATAACAGGAGGCAAAATATGACAAGCAAAGTCAAAAGGGCCGTTGCGGTCTCTGTATCGGCGCTGCTCATCGCGATCTTTCTCGTCTTGAATATCGCGTGCGGCATCTTTGCAGAGTATGTGACGGCGTTTCTGTGCGGTTATGGCACCGAGTCAGAGCAGCTGACCGCTGCCCGCGCCGAAAGCGCCGCGCTCGCCGAGCAGATCGTGGGTGAGGGCGCCGTACTGGTGCAGAACGAAAACGACACGCTCCCGCTCGACAAGACGGAAAACGCGCGCGTCAATGTGTTCGGCTGGTCGTCGACGCAGTGGGTGTACGGGGGCAGCGGCTCCGGCCAGGTGCAGCAGCCTACCGACGGATCCGAATCGGTCGGCCTGCTCGATGCGCTGGAGGATTACGGCGTCGAGTATAACACCGAGCTGACCGACATGTATCGCAACTACTTGGGCGAGCGCCCGTATCTCTCGACCGGTGCGCTGAACAGCTGGAGCTATCAGTTCTCCCGCCTGTACGAGCCGTCTATCGACGACACGAACTATTACAGCCAGTCGCTGCTCAGCAATGCGGAAGCGTATTCGGATACGGCGATCGTCGTGATCGGCAGGGTCTCCGGCGAGAGCAACGATCAGCCCAAAGTGCAGTACAAGGGTGCATTCGACAGTACGGCGCATCAAAACGGCACCGACAACAAAGATACAAGCCGCACCTACCTCGAGATCTCGACTGAAGAGGAGGCGCTACTCGAATACGTCGGCTCTCATTATGAAAACGTCGTCGTCATCATCAACGCGCTCAATACCTTCGAGCTCGGCTTTATGGAGACGATCGATGGGCTGGATTCCTGCCTGATCGTCGGCGGTACCGGTTGGACGGGCGCTGCGGCGATCCCCAAGATCCTGTACGGCGAGATCACGCCTTCCGGCCATGTGGTCGACACCTATCCCTATGCGTTGGAGAGCAACGCGAGCTACGTCAATTCCGGCGGCTTCGAGGGCGAAAATTACTACACCAACGCGACGGACGATATGTATCCGCTGATCGTGACCAACGGCAACGTTGGCGACAACACGACCCCGTATGACGGCGTCGCTTACGTCGATTATATCGAGGGCATCTATGTCGGCTATCGCTGGTATGAGACGGCTGACGCCGAAGGATATTGGGACGATGTTTCCAACGAATACGGCGACGGCTATGAGGGCGTCGTGCAGTATCCGTACGGCTACGGCCTGAGCTATACCGAGTTTTCGTGGGAGATCGTCGAGATCTCTGCCGCACCCGGTTCGACGCTGGGCGAAGACGACGAGATCACGTTGACCGTGCGCGTTACCAACGAGGGCGACGTGAAGGGACAGGACGTCGTGCAGCTGTATTATACGGCGCCGTACATCGAAGGGCAGATCGAAAAGGCCTCGGTCAACCTCGCCGACTTTGCCAAGACGCAGGTCCTCGAGCCGGGCACCTATGAAGATCTGACGCTCTCCTTCTCCGTCCGCGACATGGCTTCTTACGACTGCTATGACCTGAACGGAAACGGCTTTGCCGGCTACGAGCTGGATGCGGGTACCTATCAGATCAGCCTGCGCAGCGACGCGCATACGACGCACGACCTGCTCAACACCCCCGAGAGCGCCGCGACCGACTCTGTCATCGAGTATCAGATCGAGGCGACGCAGTATCCGACCGACGCCGTCACCGGCGCGGAAGTGAGCAATAAGTTCACGGGCGAGGACGCCATCGACGGCATCTCCATCGACGGCAGCGACTCCGGCGCGGATATCCGGTGGCTGACGCGCGCCGATTTTGAGGGCACCTTCCCTTCGCAGCTCGCCGAAGCGCGCGCGATGACGCAGAACCTCATCGACACCAACTTGTACAGCGAGGAAGACGCCAACGCGTGGATCGACCCGACGGACGAGGCGGTCACCTTTGGCGCGGACAACGGCCTGTCCATTACGACCACGGATGAAGAAGGAAATACTGTCGTGAGCGAGCTGGGTCTCGCGCTCGGCGCGGATTACGACGATCCCCGCTGGGACGAGCTGCTCGATCAGTTGGATAAAGAGGAGGCG
>CASEIS010000074.1 GCA_949287895.1 uncultured Bacillota bacterium | reverse complement strand
GCCGAGGCCGCCATCCGCACCCGCGACGAGTACGGCGACTATATGGAAAAGTGGGTGCACGAACTGAAGACGCCGCTCACGGCCGCCTCGCTCATCCTCGCGGGCGGCGGCGACGCGCAAAAGCTGCGCGTGCAGATACGGCGGGCAGACAACCTCGCCGAAAGCGTCCTCTGCTATGCCCGCCTGCGCGAGCCGGGCTCGTCTCGGCAGATCTCCCGCGTCCGCCTGCGCGAAGCCGCGGACGAGGCGGTCAAAGGGGAGATGGAGCTCCTCCTCGCCGCGCATGTGCGCGTGGAGGTGGAAGGGGATGCGGAGGTATCTACCGACCGCGGCTCGGTGGTGTTCGCCGTCAAACAGCTGCTCGTCAACTGCGCCAAGTACTGCAAGGGCGGGCGCGTGCGCATCGCGGCGCAGGGCTGCACCCTCACCGTCGAAGACGACGGCCCCGGTGTCCCCGCGCACGAGCTGCCCCGCCTGTTCGGTCGCGGCTTTGTCGGCGGCGCCGGGCAGGCCGCGGGCGGCGGTACGGGCATGGGGCTGTGTCTGGTCCGCGAAACGTGCGCGGGGCTGGGCGTCCGCGTCGAGGCGGCCTCGCGCGAGGGGGCGTTCACCCGCTTCACCTTCACCTTTCCGCAATAGTTTTGCCTGCGGGCGTGCGGCGGGCCGGCTTTCTTCCACATAAACAATAGAGAATGTTTTTGTGTAAAGAAGGGGGCAGGATATTTTCAATACTAAATATATCAAGAAAATGCTTTGCCGCGGGCGGCTTTTCTTACAAAACTGTAAGGCGGGCGTAAGATTGTGTTAGACGATCTTGCGCCCGTTTGTGGTATAATGGGAACATACAAGGAGGAAGAATATATGCAAGAAATTTTGAAGGTGACCAATGCGGTCAAGTACTTCGGCAGCGGCAGCGCCGTCACGCGCGCGCTGGCGGGGGTGTCCTTTTCGGTACAGAAAGGGGAATTCCTCGCGGTGATGGGCGCGTCCGGCTCGGGCAAGAGCACGCTGCTCAACGTCATCGCCACCATCGAACCGCTCAGCGGCGGCGAGATCGCCGTCGAAGGCCTGCGCCTTTCCGCCATGCGCGAATGGGAAAAGGGCGTCTTCCGCCGAGACAGGCTGGGCTTCGTGTTTCAGGAATATAACCTGCTCGATACCCTCACCGTGCGCGAGAACATCGTGCTGCCGCTCAACCTGCGCCGCACGCCCGCCGATAAGGCCCGCCGCGAGCTGGAGCGGGTGAGCAAGGCGCTGGGCGTTGCCGACCAGCTGGATAAATTCCCCTACGAGCTTTCGGGCGGGCAGCGGCAGCGCGCCGCCTGTGCGCGGGCGGTCATCGCTTCCCCCGCCCTCATCCTCGCCGACGAGCCGACGGGCGCGCTCGATTCCAAAAATTCGCGCAGCCTGATGCAGCTGTTCCGCATGATGAACGAAACGCTCGGCTCGACCATCCTCATGGTCACGCACGACGCCGCCGTCGGTTCGTATGCAGACCGCGTCCTCTTTTTGCAGGACGGGCAGATCTATACCGAACTTTGCCGCGGCGAACGGGACCGCGCCGCCTTTGCGGGAGAGATCCTGGAAGTGGTCGCCTCGTTAGGGGGTGAAGCCGATGCTCTTTAAG
>CASEIS010000073.1 GCA_949287895.1 uncultured Bacillota bacterium | reverse complement strand
CAGGCGACGACGGTCATCATGGGCGCCAACATCGGCACCACCGTCACCGCCTACTTCTCGGTCATCGCCGATATCCCCTTCATCGAGATCATCACGGTGCTCACCTGCGTGGGCATCTTCATGGACATGCTCTGCAAAAAGGACAAGCCCAAGACCATCGGCATGATGCTCGCCGGGCTCGGGCTGGTCTTCCTCGGCCTGCAGTACATGGGCATGGCGATGGACGAGTTTTCCACGCAGTCCGTCGTCACCGACTTTTTGGCGAGCGTCGACAACCGCCTCATCCTGCTGCTGGCGGGCATCATCATCACGGGCATCGTGCAGTCCTCCTCGGCGGTCACCACCCTCATCGTGCAGATGGTGGGTGCGGGCATCGTCATCGGCGACCCGTCCAACAGCGGCGTGCTCTTCCTCGTGCTCGGCACCAACATCGGCACCTGCGTCACCGCGCTGCTCTCTTCCATCGGCGCAAAGACCAACGCCAAGCGCGCCGCGCTCATCCACCTGATGTTCAACGTGTTCGGCACGGTCATCTTCTCCATCTTCCTGCTCTGCTGGCCGGGCTTTTTGGACGCGACGCTGGGCAAGTGGTTCGCAAACGACCCCGGGCTGCAGATCGCCCTCTTCCACACCTTCTTCAACGTCGTCTGCACCTGCCTCTTCCTGCCCTTCACCAACGTATTCGTCAAGATCTCGACCAAGCTCATCCGCGAGCCGCACGGCAAAGAGCAGGCGGGGGGCGACGCCCAGCTCCTGGACGAGCGCCTCATCAACTCCCCCTCCGTCGCCATCAACCAGGCGAACAAGGCGGCCGCGCATATGGCGCAGCTGGCGATGGAGGCGCTGCGCACCGCCTTCCGCGGCTTCGCAGAGGGCAACGAGGGCGCCAAAGAGGAGGTCACAGAGCTGAACAGCCGCCTCGCCGAGCTCGAGCACGCCATCGTCGCCTACCTCATCAAGGTCGCGGCGGAGGATATCTCCCTCTCCGATGAAAAGCTGATCGCCGCCATCCAGCAGTCGACGGGCGACATCCTGCGCATCGGCGAACTTGCCGACAACATCACCAAGTACACCCGCAACTGCAAGCGAGACGGCATCGAGTTCTCGCACGGGGTCATCAAGTCGCTGCAGAGCATGTTCGAAAAGATCGAGCAGCTCTATACGAGCACCCTCGCGGTGTTCGAGGGGCGCGACATCACCGCCATCAAGCAGGTGGATAAAGTGGAAGACGAGATCGACGCCGACCGCAAGGCGATGGTCAAAGACCACATCCGCCGCCTCAACGAGGGCAAGTGCAAGCCCGCCTCCAGCGGCGTGTTCATCAACCTCGTCGGCAACCTCGAGCGCGCCGCCGACCACCTCACCTACGTCGCGCACGCGCTCGATTGAGTAAAATTTTACAGGCCCTTGCCAAATCGTCTGAAGTGTGCTATAATAAATATGCCGTTACGGCAGTATAGAGGGCGCCCGCGCGGCCCGGTGGCCGCCCGCCCCCTCGGGAGTACATTTTGGATAAGAGAGTTTACCTGCTGGAAGACGACCAAAACATCGGCGAACTTGTCAAGTGCGCGCTGGAAATGTCCAACATTTCCGTCGAGTGCTTCGGCACGGTCGCGGCTTTCATGGACGCGGTGGATAAAGCGCCCCCCGCTGCCGCCCTGCTCGACATCATGCTCCCCGACGGGAACGGGCTGGACGTACTGCCCAAACTCAAACAAAAATACCCCTCGATGGGGGTGATCATGCTCTCGGCGCTGGGCCAGGAGACGGATAAAGTCCGCGGCCTCAACCTGGGCGCAGACGACTACATCGCCAAGCCCTTCGGCGTGCTCGAGCTGGCCGCGCGCGTCAACGCGCTGCTGCGCCGCTCGGGCGGCACCGCTTCCCTCGTCCGCGGCGACCTTTCGCTGGACGAAGAGACGATGACCGCCACATTGCACGGCGTTAAGCTCGAGCTCAACAACAAGGAGTTCAACCTCCTCAAATACCTGATGCAGAAGGAGGGCAAGGCCCTCACGCGCGAAAATATCCTCAACGCCGTCTGGGGCTACGACGAGGGGGAGACGCGCACGGTCGACAACCACGTCGCCCGCCTGCGCAAGATGGGCATCGACTACATAGAAACGGTGTTCGGCGTCGGCTACAAGTTCGTCTATCGCGACTGAGCCGCCCGCCGTCAATTCAAAAGCGGAAGCGCCGCCCCTTTGCCGGGCGGCACTGCTTTTCCCAAAAAAACATAAAAAAATACCCGTAAAGGGCGGCATTGCCGCCCGAGGGAGGCATTTTGCGCAAGAGAATACTGCTCGTCACGCTGCTCGTCTCCGTGCTCGGCATCGTCCTGCTGTCCGTCCTCTTTTCCGACGTGTTCTATCGGCAGTCGATCGAGGCGGTGGGCGGGCAGCTGCAAATTTATATGGACGTCTTCGCCGCCGAGCGGCAAGACGAGCCGCTGAACTCTTCCACCGCCGCCGCCTTTTCGGCAGAGCTCGGCGGCGTGCGCGTCACCTTCCTCTCGGCGGAGGGGGCGGTGCTGGGCGACTCTGATGCCGACGCCGCGCTGATGGAGGACCATTCCGACCGCGAAGAGGTCGCCGAGGCGCTGGAGAGCGGCGAGGGGTTCGCCGTGCGCGACAGCGCCACCCTCGGCTACGACAGCGTCTACTACTGCCGCGCCTTCACCGTAGACGGCGCCACCTGCCTCGTGCGCCTGGCGACCCAGGCAGATTCCGGCTTCTCCATCTTCGTCGACGCGCTGCCCACCCTGCTTCTCCTCTTGGGGCTGGATATCCTCATCTGCCTGTTCGTCGCGTGGATCGCGACCTCGTACATCCTGCGCCCCGTCGAAAAGCTGACGCAGGAGGCGGCCACCGGCGCGGGCAAGGAGGTGCACACCGACTACCCCGAGCTGCAGCCGCTCGCCAAGATGATGAACGACATGAACGCCGAGATCGGCGCGCAGCTCAAGCGCATGCGCGAAGACCGCCGCATCGAAAAGTTGGTGCTCGGCAGCATGGAGCACGGCATCGTCATCTTCCGCAGCGAGGAGGACATCCTGCTCATCAACAAGACCGCCCGCCACTTGCTCGGCTACGAAAAGAACGAGCCCATCGACTGCTTCACCGCCGACGCCGAGGTCGCCGCGGTGCTCGCCGCCGGCGAGCCCGCCACCCTCTCCCGCAAGGTAGACGGGCGCGACTACAGCTTCCGCTTCACCTTCGGCGAGCCCGCCAACGTGCTGCTCATTACCGACGTCACCGACATCATGGCGGCGGCGCGCTCTAAAAACGACTTCATCGCCAACGTCACCCACGAGATGAACACCCCGCTCACCAGCATCCGCGGCTTTGCCGAGCTGATCGGCGCGGGCGCCATCCCGCCCGAAAAGCTCAAGTCGGTGTCGGATACCATCATCAAGCAGAGCGACCGCCTCTCTCACCTCATCCGCTCCATCATCAACTTCTCCGCCATCGATTCAGACGATCTGCCCGACTACGAGGTGGACCTCTCCGAGGTCGTGCGCGAGGTGTCCGCCACCTTCGAGCCGTCGCTGCGCCAAAAGAACATCTCCTTTACAGAAGAAGTGGAGGATGGCGTCAAGGTGCTCTCCCGCCGCGAGCGGCTGGTCGAGATCCTCAACAACCTCGTCTCCAACGGCATCCGCTACAACAAGGAGGGGGGCAGCCTCGCCGTCCGCCTCGTCGGCGGCGCCCGCCCCGCACTCTCCGTCTCCGATACGGGCATCGGCATCTCCAAGGAGAACCAGGGCCGCATCTTCGACCGCTTCTACACCGTCGACAGGTCGCACAACGGCGCGGGCGGCGGCTTCGGGCTGGGGCTTGCCACCGTCAAAAAGCTGTGCCAGCGCGCGGGTTGGAAGCTGTCCGTCGACAGCGAAGAGGGCGTCGGCACCACCTTTACCATCGAGTTTTGCCCCAAAAAGCAGGGGCAAAGCTGAGCGGCAAAAACCGGCCGCCCAAAGGAACCGCCCAAGCGGGCGGACAAAAATAAAAAATACGCCCCCGCGCGCCTTTCGGCGCGCGGGGGCTTCGCGCTTCGATCAATATTTTTTCAGGCAGAGGATGTAGTCTGCCTCCACGTCTAACAGGGCGCACAGGTTGGCGAGCGTATCCAGCGCGGGCAGCTTTTTCCCCGTCACATAGGCGGAGATGCACTGCTGCGTCACGTTCAGTTTTTGCGCGAGCTCGCGCTGCGTCATCCCGCTTTGGCGGATGCACTCGGCCAGCTTTTCGTGGATCTGCTCGGTCGTGATCGTTTCCATACAATACCTATGGCACGATTATACAACCATCAGATGTAAAAGGATTGACAAACAACCGTCGGTTGTTTAGAATAGAGTCGAAAAAGCAGCGCCGCGCGCGGGGAGGGAAACACAGATGCAGCTCCATCGTTTTTTTGAAGAGATCCGCCGGGAGGAGGGGGTCTCCGTCCGTTTGCTGGCGGCACGGGCGGGCGTTTCGGAAGAGGAAATGGAAGATTATCTCGCGCACGGCCCGTATTTGCGGGCGGATATCGAAGAGAGGGTGGCAGACGCCCTCTGCCTGCCCGCGGGGGAAAACGCGCCGCTGCGGGTGGCTGCGTACTACCGCGCGGCGGCAAAAGGGGGCGGAACGAGGTGATATTGCAAAAAATATTGCTCTATTTTTTTCGCGCATATTGACAGGGGACAGGTTTGGGCGTATAATAAAGGTGCAAAAAAGAAAGAGGGGGCATGGCAATGAAGATACAGGTCTTAAAGCGGATCGCCGCGGGGCTTTTTTTCTTATCCGTCGCCGTCACGCTGGCGCACGCCGTTCTGCTGGGGGGCGCCCTGGCGAATATGCTCCTTCCGTACGGGCTGCCCGTTTTGACCTTTGCGCTCGCGTGGTGGGCGCTGTGCCGCGCGCAGCCCCGTTGGGATGCGGGCGATACCGTGCTGGGCGGCTTGTTTTTGC
>CASEIS010000072.1 GCA_949287895.1 uncultured Bacillota bacterium | reverse complement strand
GAGGGTGAACTGCTTGTTCTCCTCGTCCATCTTGATGTCGCCGCAGCCGGAGACGCAGCAGGTGCCCATGCCGCGCGCGACGACTGCCGCGTGGGAGGTCTGGCCGCCGCGGACGGTCAGGATGCCCTGCGCATACTTCATACCCTCGATATCCTCCGGGGAGGTCTCGAGGCGGACGAGGACGACCTTTTCGCCCTTCTTGCCCTTTTCGACGGCGTCTTCGGCGGTGAAGACGATCTTGCCGGCGGCAGCGCCCGGGGAAGCCGCGATGCCCTTGCCGACGACGTTGTTCTTATCCGCCTCTTTCAGGGCGTTGGGGTCGAACTGCGGGTGCAGCAGCATGTCGAGCGACTTCGCGTCGATCTGCATGAGCGCTTCCTGCTCGGTGATCATGCCCTCGTCGATGAGGTCGCAGGCGATTTTAATAGCGGCGGCGGCGGTGCGCTTGCCGTTACGCGTCTGCAGCATGTAGAGCTTGCCGTTTTCGACGGTGAACTCCATGTCCTGCATGTCGCGGTAGTGGTTTTCGAGGATCTTGCAGACTTCCTGGAACTGCTTGTACACGTCGGGGAAGATGTCTGCCATTTTGGAGATTGGCATCGGGGTGCGGACGCCGGCGACGACGTCTTCGCCCTGGGCGTTGGTGAGGAACTCGCCCATCAGGCCCTTTTCGCCGGTGGCGGGGTTACGCGTGAACGCGACGCCCGTGCCGCAGTTGTCGCCCATGTTGCCGAACGCCATCATCTGCACGTTGACCGCGGTGCCCCAGCTGTACGGGATGTCGTGGTCCATGCGGTAGACGTTCGCGCGGGGGTTGTCCCAAGAGCGGAAGACCGCCTTGATCGCGCCGAAGAGCTGTTCCTTCGGGTCGGAGGGGAAATCGGAACCGATCTTCGCCTTGTACTCCGCTTTGAACTGCTCTGCAAGCGTCTTGAGGTCGTCGGCGGTCAGCTCGACGTCCTGCGTGACGCCCTTCTCTTCCTTCATCTTATCGATGAGCTGTTCAAAGTATTTTTTGCCGACTTCCATAACGACGTCCGAATACATCTGGATGAAGCGGCGATAGCAGTCGTATGCCCAACGTGCGTTGCCCGACTTTTTGGCGATGGTCTCGACGACCTCTTCGTTGAGGCCGAGGTTGAGGATGGTGTCCATCATGCCCGGCATGGAAGCGCGCGCACCCGAACGGACGGAGACGAGCAAGGGATTTTCCTTGTCGCCGAACTTTTTGCCGCAGACTTTTTCCATCTTGTCGATGTACTCCATGATCTCAGCCTGGATCTCGGGGTTGATCTGGCGGCCGTCCTCGTAATACTGCGTGCAGGCTTCGGTGGAGATGGTGAAGCCCTGCGGAACGGGAAGACCGATGTTGGTCATTTCCGCGAGGTTCGCACCCTTACCGCCGAGCAGCTCGCGCATCTTCGCGTTGCCCTCCGTAAAGAGGTAGCAATACTTCTTTGCCATAGAAAAATTTTCCTCCTGATAAGATTTCGGAATTTTTAGTCTGTTCCAACACTTCTATTCTAATACACTTTGGCGCAAATTTCAAGTGAAAAGCCGATATTTTTGGAATTTTTTGCAATGTTTTTGCAGTCGGCTCCCTTTTCCGCCCCCATTTGCCCGCCACGCGGGTGGGGCGGCGGAAAGCGGCTTTCAGAGGATGTCTATGTACTCGCCCAGGGCGCGCACGTCCGCCTCGGCGCGGGCGGAAAGGCCTGCGTACAGCAGCTTGAGCGCGCGCTTGGGAGAATCGGGCGCGATCTTGCTTTGATCGAAGGGCAGCTGCGCGCACTTGCGCAATAGCTGCACCGTGCCCTCGCTCACCCCCGCGCCGCGCGCGCACTCGGCGCAGTAAAAGCCGCCGCCCGCCGCATCGTAATACGCGCGCCCCTCGATGGGCGCGCCGCAGGCCGCGCAGGCGGTAAAGTCCGGCTTATAACCGGAGAGGTCGAGCGCGCGCAGGATGAAGGTGATGAGCGCCTCCGCCTCGTCCCCCTCGCACATGGTGCGCAGCGCGTCCACCGCGTAGAGGAAGAGCGCCTCGTTGACGATGCCGTCGTAGAGCAGCGCGTCGCAGATGCCGGCGAGGGAGGCGGCGGCGTACAGCTTTTCGACGCTGCCGCGCAGGCCGTAGAAGCCGTCTGTATTGGAGGCGGAGATGACGGTCGCCCGCTCGCCGCGCACGGCGAGCACATACTCGGCGAAGCAGAAGGGCTGCGCCGCGAAGCGCAACTTTGCGCCCGCCTTGCGCACCCCCTTGCAGGCGGCGGACAGCTTGCCCCGCTGCAGGGTGAACAGGGTGAGCATGCGGTCGCTCTCGCCGTAGTCGGCGGTGCGCAATACGAGCGCATCCACTTTGATCTCCATCGCACTCCTCCTCCGCGCCACGCGCGGCCTCTCTCACAAAGCGCACCCGCCGCCCCACGCGGGCGCGCCGCGCGGGCACATTCCGCGCGGGCGAAAAGGCGGAAGGGGCGCAAGCCGCCCCTTCCCCACGCTACTTTTTCAGTTGACGGTACAGCATGTAGTAGGACAGGCTGCCCGTGCGGCGGAACAGCTTCCACGCGATCTCCGCCGTGTCTTCGTCTTTGATGAACCGCGACATCGCATCCCTCCGCATACAGTATGTGCAGGGCGCGCGCCCGCTTGCGCGGGAATTTCTGTCAGTGCCGCTCTTTGAGCTCGGTGCACACGTCGGACAGCTTGACGCCCGCGTCGGCGAGCAGCACGAGGGTGTGGTAGAAGAGGTCGGCGCACTCGCCCACGATCTCCTCCTTCTTCCCGCCCTTGGCGGCGATGACCAGCTCGACCGCCTCTTCGCCCGTCTTTTTGGCGATCTTGTCCACCCCCTTTTCGAACAGGTAGGTGGTATAGCTGCCGTCGGCGGGGTGATCGCGGCGGTCCTCGACGATGCGCTGCAGCACGCCGAGCATCTCCGCGCCCATGCCGCACTCCTTGACGGGGGTGTAGAAGCAAGAATAGTTGCCGGTGTGGCAGGCGGCGCCCGTCTGCTCCACCTTCAAAAGCACGCAGTCGCGGTCGCAGTCGACATACACGCCGCGCACCTTCTGCAGATGCCCGCTCTCCTCCCCTTTCTTCCACAATTTCTGCCGCGAGCGGCTCCAATAGTGGGCGTAGCCCGTCTCCAGCGTGAGGCGATAGGCCTCCTCGTTCATGTACGCCTGCATGAGCACCTCGCCGCTCTCGTAGTCCTGCGCGATGGCGCAGACCAGCCCGCGGGCGTCAAATTTGAGTTCTTCCATGGTCAGATCCTCCGCACGGGGATGCCTTGCCCCGCAAGATAGTCTTTCAGGTCCTTCATCTCGATCTCGCCGAAATGAAAGAGGGATGCCGCGAGCGCGGCGTCTGCACCGCCCGCGGTGAGCACATCGGCGAAGTCCTGCATGCAGCCCGCACCGCCCGAGGCGATGACGGGCACGTTGACGGCGTCCGCCGCCCGGCGGGTCAGCTCGATGTCATAGCCCGCCTTGGTGCCGTCCCGATCCATGCTGGTGAGCAGCACCTCGCCCGCGCCCAGGCCGACGGCGCGGCGGATCCACTCGATGGCATCCAGCCCCGTGTTGACGCGCCCGCCGTTGAGGTACACGTCCCAGCTGCCCCGCCCGTTGCGCTTGGCGTCCACCGCCAGCACCACGCACTGCGCGCCGAAGCGGCGCGCCGCTTCGCCGATGAGGGAGGGGTCGCGGATGGCCGCCGAGTTGACGGCGATCTTGTCCGCGCCCGCGGCGAGCAGGCGGCGGAAATCTTCCGTCGAGCGGATGCCGCCGCCGACGGTGAGCGGGATGAACACCTGCTCGCTGGCGCGGCTGAGTATGTCGACGGCGGTCTCCCGCCCGTCGCTGGACGCGGTGATGTCCAAAAAGACGATCTCGTCCGCGCCGATCTTGTCGTACGCCTTGGCGATCTCGACGGGGTCGCCGGCGTCGATCAGGTTGACGAAGTTGACGCCCTTGACGACCCTGCCGCGGTCGATATCCAGGCAGGGAATGATGCGCTTTGCGAGCACTTGCTCCTCCTTATTGCGCCGCGCGCTGCCGCGCGACGGCGCGTTATGCCTTGTCGCCGTAGTCTGCGATCGCCTGTTTGAGGTCGATCGCGCCCTCGTAGATGGCCTTGCCCAGCACCGCGCCGTACACGCCGCGCTGCTGCAGGGCGGCGAGATCCGCATCCGAGGCGATGCCGCCGCTGGCGATGATGCGCAGCCCCGTCTCCTCCTGCATGTGCACGGTCGCCTCGATGTTGGCGCCGTCCATCGCGCCGTCTTTATCGATGTCGGTGAAGAGGGCGCAACGGATGCCCATGCGGCGGCACTTTTTGCCGAAGTCGACGGCGGAGATGTCGGTGGTCAGCGTCCAGCCCTGCACGGCGAAGCGGCCGTCCTTCGCGTCGATGCCGGCGACGATCTTTTCGGGGAACTGGAAGGTGGCGAGGGCGAAGTCGTCGGGGTGCAGCGCCGCCATCGTGCCCAGCACGACGCGGTCAGCGCCCGCGTCGAGGCGGCGGCGGATGTCGACGATGCGGCGCAGGCCACCGCCGCTCTGCACGCGCACGTTGAAGCGCTTTTTGATCTCGGTCAGGATGGCGTCGATGCCGCTCTCGCCCGAAAAGGCGCCCGCGAGGTCGACGACGTGCAGCCATTCGGCGCCCGCTTCCACCCACTTTTCGGCAAATTCGATGGGGTCGCCGTATTCGGTGACCGCGTTTTTATCCCCCCTGTACAGGCGGACCGCCTTGCCGTTCAGGATATCGATCGCAGGAAACAGAATCATAGATATTTCTCCTTTGGCGGTTTTTCCGCGCGCCGCGCTCGGCGGCTATATTTTTGACCGCGCGCCGACCCCCTCGCGGCGCACGATGCAGACGGATGGTGCCCCTTACAGGCGGCAGAAGTTTTGCAGCAGGCGCAGCCCCGCCGCCCCGCTCTTTTCGGGGTGGAACTGCACGCCGTAGGCGTTGCCCGCCCACACGGCGGACGGATAGTCGACGTAGTAGTCTGTCATGGCGGCGGCGTAGCTTTCCGCGCAGTCGGCGCGGTAGCTGTGAACGAAGTAGAAGCGGGTGTCCTCCGCGATGCCCGCAAACAGCGGCGTGCGCAGGCGGAAGACGCGGTTCCAGCCGATCTGCGGGATCTTGCCCTCGGCAAAGCGCACCACCCTGCCGGGCACGAGGCCGAGGCCGCTCCATTCGCCGTCTTCATAGCTCTTTTCCAGCAAAAACTGCATGCCGAGGCAGATGCCGAGCAGCTTTGTATCCTTGACGCGGCGCAAGATGTAGCTGTCCAGCCCCCGCGCGCGCAGCTCTGCCATACCCGCGCCGAAGGAGCCGACGCCGGGCAGGATGAGGCGGTCGCAGCCGTCCAGCTGCTCTGCACTGCCCGAGATGAGCGCGCGCTCGCCGATCGCCTCGAGCGCCTTCTGCACCGAGCGCAGGTTGCCCGCGCCGTAGTCGACGATGCCGACCATCACAGCACCCCTTTCGAGGAAGGGATGGCGTCGCCCGTCACGCGCACGGCGTCCTGCACGCATTTGGCGAGCGCCTTGAAGATGGCCTCCGCCTCGTGGTGCAGGTTCCCCTCGTGCAGCAGGTCGACGTAGAGGTTGACGCCCGCGTTGAAGGCGAAGGCGCGCAGAAATTCTTCGACGAGCTCCGCGTCGAAGGCGCCGATCTTGCCGCTCATCTTCTTTTCAAAATTGAGATAGGGCCGCCCGCCGATGTCCAGCGCGACGAGCGCGGCGACGTCGTCCATGGGAACGACGCGGTCGGCAAAGCGTGCGATGCCCCGCTTATCCCCCAGCGCGGCGCGGAAGGCCTGCCCGAGGCAGATGCCCACGTCCTCGACGCTGTGGTGGAAGTCGACGTCGGTGTCCCCCTCGCAGCGCACGGTCAGGTCGACGCGCGCGTGTACGGCGAACAGCTCGAGCATATGGTTGAGGAAGCCGACGCCCGTGTCGACGGCATGGCGGCCATCCCCGTCTAAATCTAATTTGAGGTAAATTTTCGTTTCCCGCGTGTCGCGGGAGATGACGCCCTGGCGCATGGTCTATTTCTCCTCCGCGCGCACGCGCACCGCGTTGGCGTGGGCAGAGAGCCCCTCCGCCTCCGCGAGGCGGATGATGTCCGCCGCGTCCGCGCGCACAGCCTCTTTTGTATAGCGGATGACGCTCATCTTGCGCAGGAAGGTGTTCTGGTTGAGCACCTGGAAGTAGCGCGCCGTGCCGCCGGTGGGCAGCGTGTGGTCGGGGCCGGCGAAGTAGTCACCGATCGGCTCGCTCGTCCAGCTGCCGAGGAACACCGCGCCCGCGTTGCGGATGCGCGGCAGCAGCTGCTCGCAGTTTTCCGTCGCGATCTCGAGGTGTTCGGGCGCGATCTCGTTGGCGAGGTCGCACGCCTCCTCCATGCTACGCACGAGGATGATGCCGCCCGCCGTCTGCAAAGACTGCGCGGCGATGTCGCGGCGGGGCAGCTTTTCCAGCTGCGCCTCCACCTCCGACTGCACGCGCACGGCAAAGCCGGCGTCGTCGGTCAGCAGCAGCGCGCGGGCGCGCACGTCGTGCTCCGCCTGCGACAGCACGTCTGCCGCCACGAAGGCGGGGTCCTGCTTGTTGTCTGCGATGATGAGGATCTCCGAAGGCCCGGCGAGCATATCGATGCCCACCTGCCCGTACACTTCCTTTTTGGCGAGGGTGACGAAGATGTTGCCGGGGCCGGCGATGACGTCCATTTTAGGGACGCTCTCGGTGCCGTAGGCGAAGGCGGCGATGGCCTGCGCGCCCCCCACTTTGAGGATCTTTTCGGCGCCGCAGATATCCGCTGCCGCGATGACGGCGGGGTGCACCTTGCCGTTTTTGGCGGGGGTCGCCACCCAGATGTGCGGCACGCCCGCGGCCTTGGCGGGCAGCACGCCCATCAATACCGAGCTGAACAGCGGCGCGGTGCCGCCGGGCACATAAATGCCCGCCCGCTCGACGGGGCGCACGACGTAGCCGGTCGTGCGGCCGTCCTCGGTGCGCACGTCGTCGCGCATGGGATCGCGCTCGTGGTAGGCGAGCACGTTGGCCGCCGCCTTTTTGATAGAGGCGAGCAGGGCGGGGTCGAGCACGCTGCCGTCAAACCGCTCGCTGTAGACGAAGAGGGCGCGGTCGCCGTCTTCGCGCACGTCTTGCAGGATGGAGCGGACGCTCTCGGCGATGGCCGCGTCGTCCTCCTTGCGGCGCTGCAGGATGCCCGCGGCAGCTTCGCGGTCTGCATACAACTTCAATTTCATACGATCATTCTCCGACGATTTTTCCGATCTCACGGATGAGCGGCAGGATGGCCGCCTTGGTCTTTAAGCTGACTTTGTTTGCGATCAGCCGCGCGGAGATGTCGAACACCTCCTCGAGCACGACCAGCCCGTTGGCGCGCAGCGTGCCGCCCGACTGCACGATGTCGAAGATGACGTCGGACAGGCCGGTGAGCGGCGCGAGCTCGATGGAGCCGTGCAGCGGGATGATCTCTGCGTCCTCCCCGCGGGAGGCGAACAGCTTTTTCGCGGTGTGTACATATTTGGTGGCGACGCGCAGGTGCGGCTTGTTCAGCTCCCCTTTCTTTTCGGGGAAGCCCGCAAGGCACAGGCGGCACTTTTCAAAGCCGAGGTCGAGCATCTCGTACAGGTCGGCGTCCGCCTCGAGCAGCGTATCTTTGCCGACGATGCCGATATCCGCCACGCCGTACTCGACGTAGGTGGGCACGTCGGAGGGCTTGACGAAGAAGAAGCGGAACTTTTTATCCGGCGTTTCGAGCACGAGCTTGCGGGTATCTTCTTTGAGGACTTCGGCACGGATGCCGCAGCGGATGAAGGTATCGGCGCACTCGGAGGCCAGCCGCCCCTTGGCGAGGGCGACGTTGACGACGCCCGTCTCGGGCACGTCCTTCTTCGCGCCGCGCGCGCGCAGAACGCGCATCATGCCGATGGCGAAGCCGACGGCGGAGAGATCGCGGCCGAATTGGGCGCACAGGCCGTCGTACCGCCCGCCCGAGAGCACGGGCGCGCCCACGCCCGCGGCGAGGCCGGTAAAGACCATGCCCGAGTAGTAGGCGAGGCTCTTGACCGTGCCGAGGTCGAAGGAGACGTAGCGCTCGACACCCGCCTCGCACAGGCAGCGGTACTCCGCCTTGAGGTGGGCGAGGGAGGCGCGGGCAAGCGCGTTGTCGGTGAGCTGTTCCGCCGCCTCGAGCACCTCCGCCCCGCCGAAGAGGGAGGGGAGGGCGAGGATGGCCGCCTGCACGCGCGCGGGCGCGCCGCTCGCGCGCAGCGCGATCTCTGTGTTGACGGCGTCTTTGGCGTTGATATAGCGGCGCAGCTCCTCCGCCTTGGCGCCGCTCAGCCCGCTCTCTTCGAGCAGGCCCTTGTAAAAGCCGACGTGGCCGATGTCGACGACGAAGTCCTCCAGCCCGAGCGCGCGCAGGCACTCGACGGCGAAGGCGACGGCGTAGGCGTCGGACGCGGCGCCCTCTTCGCCGAAGATCTCGACGCCCGCCTGGGCGACCTCGCGGTCGGAACTGCCGCCGCCCGAAAAGTCGTAGATATTCGAAACATAGCTCAGCCGCGCGGCGGGATCGCTCATCTTGGTGGCGGCGATGCGCGCGCAGGCGAGGGTCATATCCGGCCGCAGCACGATCAGGTTTCCGTCCTTGTCCGTCATCTTGAACATCTTGGCCTGGGCGACCGGGCCGCGGATCTGGGTGAAGGTGTCGTAATATTCGAGGCCCGCCGTGCGCACCGAACGGAAGCCCGCGCGCGCAAATTTTTCGCGCAGCAGCGCCTCCGCCTCGTCCAGCGCGCCGCTCTCCTCGGGCAGCACGTCGCGCACGCCGGCGGGCAGTTTGAAGTGTTCCATGTACAGACTCCTACCGCCGCGCTGCCGCGCGGCGGACGGGCGGGCATGGCCCGCTCCCCGTATTTTTCTTTTTTGTATGGTGGTATTGTACCATGTTTGCGCGCCCCCTGTCAATATTTGCACCCGAAAAAACGGCGGCACGCGCGCTTTTCCCGCAGGCAACGCACTTTCTTCACACAAACGCACCCCTGTGCCGCGAATTGAGGCCCGCTTCGCGCAGGCTCTCGTACTTTGGCAGGTCCGGCGCGCA
>CASEIS010000071.1 GCA_949287895.1 uncultured Bacillota bacterium | reverse complement strand
CGCCTCCTGCCACGCGCGGTCCGCTTCTTCTTGGGCGCGCCAAACGATCTCGTTTTCGGTCAGGTTTTGCACCTCGTTTTCCGCATTCTGCGCGGCGTCCTGCTCGCTGTATCCCTGCGACAGGAAGTCTTGGTAGAGCGCGTCGTAGTTGGCGGCGTACATCTCTTCATACACCTCGTCCCAATGCGCGTCGTAGTATGCGTTGTAGGCGTCGTTATATATCGCGTCAAAGTCCGGCCGGTAATGATCGGACACATAGGCGGTCAGCGCATTAAAGGCGTCGGGCAATATGTTCGTGTTCAGCAAAACTTCGCCGTCCGCGAGCGCCGTCTTGTCGGCATCCAGCCAATAGACGGTGCCGGCTGCTGCGGAAATATCCTCGATCGTCGCGATCTCGCTGAGATAGATGGTTATCTCCCCATAGTCGGAGACGGTATATTCGGCGCGCAGTTCGCCGTTCAAATATTGGAGATAGTCGGGGTAACCGACCCCCATAAAATCGCTCTTGTGCGCGTCGTAAAATCCGTCGCCGACCAGCGCCGTGCGGTACAGCCCGTATTGCAGCTCTTCTTCCAACTCGCTCCGCAGCCGGTAGTCGGTGACGGCGGAGGCGTCTTTCAGCGCGTCGAACCGCGCGGGCAGGTCGCAGCGGAACACGCCCGCGACCGTCAGAGGGGAGCTAACGATGTACAGCTTTTCGCCGACGATGTCGCCATACTCGTTCAGCGCGATGCTCTCGCCCGTCTCGTCGATGCCGCCGTATTCGTTTTCGGCATACCGCTCCAGCCCGCATCGGGCGAGGGAGTCGAAAAGATAGGAGGAGATGACGACCTCGTCGTCGGCGAGGTCAGAAAGGTCGGTCTCCGTCAAAAGTTCGAGCGCGCCGTAGCTGTCGCCTCCCTCTGCAAAGCAGTTGAGCTCTGCGCTGTAATAGCCGCTCAGATAGCTCTCTATATTGTGGATCGAGTAGGTGACGGAACTGTTCGGATCGCTGAAATTGAACAGCCCGAGCGCGCCGCCGTAGCGGTCGGCGCAGTCGCGCAGCTCGGCGGGGGTAAAGTACGTCCCTTCGCTGTCTGTATAGCGGCTCTTCTCTTTATCGCTCGCGCGGTCGTATTCGACTCTGTCGTAGCGGTAGCCCTTTTCGAGCTGCACCGTCTCGTATCCGATGTCGATGTACGACTCGAGCAGCACGCTCTTTTCGTTGTAGAAGGTGAGGGTGGAGAACAGCCCGAACAGTGTAAATGCGATCAGCGTCAAAAAGATGGTAAAGAACAGCCGCAGCGGTTTGACGCGCAGGCTGCTCGCGCCGATGCGCACCGCCTTGCCCAGCGGCAGTTTGGAGCGGATAAATTTGCTCTCTTCCGCCGTGTATGCCTTGGAGGGGATGGCCTTTTCGTCCGTATCTGCAAACGTCTCTTGCGCGCCGCTCTCGTCGATGCGCGCCGCCTTGCGGAACCCGTCGATCTCCCGCTGCCCGCAGGAGAGCAGCACCTTGCCGCGCGCCTTGGAGAGGAAGGTGCGGATGCGCCCCATGTCCGTCTCCGTCAGGCGCGAGCCGTCCTGTACGGCGATGGTGTCCTCGCCGATGAAGGTGAGGTTGTCGCCCTCTCGCCGCGCCGCGACCTTTTCTTTGGTCACGTCGGAGAGCACCTTGCCGTCCTTGAGCTCGATGATGCGGTCGCCGTACACTTCGGCAAACTCGCGGTCGTGCGACACCACGATGACCAGCTTGCTCTCGGACAGCTTTTTCAGCGTTTCGAGTACCTGTTTGCCCGTGTTCGAGTCGAGAGCGCCCGTCGGTTCGTCCGCCATGATGATCTCGGGGTTTTTGACCAGCGCCCGCGCGATGGCAACGCGCTGCTTCTGCCCGCCCGACAGGGTGTTGGGCTTGCGCTTGGCAAACTGCTCCAGCTCCACCTGCGCGAGAATGTCGCGCACCTGCTGCTTGTTCTTGCTCTTGCCCTGTAATTCGAGTGCGAGCGCGATATTGTCTTCGACGGTAAATTCGTTGAGGATGTTATATTCCTGAAAGACAAACCCGATAAAGGTGTTGCGGTAGCTGTCGAAGTCAGACTGCGAAAAATCTTTGCTGCTCCGCCCCTTGATGATCACCTCGCCCTCGTCTGGCGAATCCAGCCCGCCGCACAGGTTGAGCAGCGTCGATTTGCCGCTGCCCGACTTGCCCAACAAAAACACCATCCCCCGCTCGGGGAAGCGGATAGACACATCGTCGAGCGCGCGCACGGCGACGCCCTTCGCGTCGTACACCTTGGTCAAATGCCGTATCTCGAGCATCGAAAGTTCCTCCCGTATATTCTCTCACACCTTTCCGCCTCTGCGTGCGGCGGAAATATGTACATTATTATTTTACATCAAAATCATACCCCCGTCAAGCGTTGGCAAAAAATCGCCCCCCTTATTTTGATGGGGCAGAAGGGCGCGCAAAAGGGGCGGAGCGGCAGATCGTTTTATGCCTGCCCGCAAGCAATGTGTTTTTTGCATGCCGACCGATAGCCGATAAGTATTTGACATCGCGCGGGCGGCGTGGTATAGTAAAGAAAAAAAGGAGCGGCGGATATGGATCGGATACAAAAATGTGAAGCAAAGTTCGGCGAGCTGTTCGGCGGCAAGCCGGTGCAAAACGAGGGTACGGACGCGGAGTTCATGCGCATCTTGCAGCGCTTTATCTTCGGCGAGGTCAGCTATACCGGTTCGCTCGACGACAAGATGCGCGAGCTCATCACCGTCACCGTCCTCACCGTCAACCAGACGTACCCGCAGCTGACGGCGCACGTCGGCGCCTGCCTGCACGTCGGCATCCGCCCCGAAACGGTGCGAGAAGTCGTCTACCAATGCGCGCCCTTCATCGGCTTCCCCAAGACGCTCAACGCCATCGCCGCCATGAACGAGGCCTTCCGCGCGGCAGGCATCGCCCTCCCGCTCGAGAACGCGGAGACGGTCACGGAGGAGAGCCGCTTTGCGGCGGGGCTCGCCCTGCAGGCGCCCGTCTACGGCGACGAGATCAAGCAGCGCTACGCCTGGCTGCCCGGCGAATTTGCCGAGGCAGTGCCCCGCTTTTTGACGGAGTTTTGCTTTGCAGACTTCGCCACACGCAAGTTCCTCGGAGAAAAGGAGCGCGAGCTGCTCACCGTCATCATCCTGGCGGCACTCGGCGGGGCGGAAGTGCAGGTGCGCTCGCACGTCGAGGGCGCGCTCAAGGTCGGCAATACCAAGGAAGAGGTCGTCTGCGCGCTGGTGCACGCGATGCCGTACATGGGCGTCCCGCGCCTGTTCAACGCGCTCAACTGCAGCAGAGAGCTGCTCGCCTGACATAAAAGGAGGTTCTATCTATGGATAAAAGGGAATTTGAAAGTGCAAACATATTCGGGCTGGGGCAGGAGAACGCCGCCTACGCGCAGTTCTTCATCGGCAAGTCGTATCTGAACCCGCTCACGCCGGCGGGCGTGCAGCCTTTCTTTGCGAACGTGACCTTCGAGCCGGGCTGCCGCAACAACTGGCACGTCCACCACGCCAAGAGCGGCGGCGGGCAGATCCTCCTGTGCGTCGCGGGTGAGGGCTGGTACCAGGAGTGGGGCAAACCCGCGCGCGGCTTAAAGCCGGGCGACGTCGTCGTCATTCCGGCGGGTGTCAAACACTGGCACGGCGCCAAAAAGAATTCGTGGTTCTCGCACATCGCCGTCGAGGTCCCGGGAGAGGAAACGCGCAACGAGTGGCTGGAGCCGGTCACAGGCGAACAGTACGATAACCTCTGATTTTCCGCCTGAATTTGCGGAAATCGTCCGTTTGCAGAGTACTATGTGTGACATAAAAGCGGGGAGCAGCCCCGCTTTTTTGCGTTTTCGCGCGCCGCGCGGTTGACAGCACGGCCGCTTTTCGGGTACAATATCCAAAAACAGTTTGGAGTGAGCAGGTATGGTCCGCGTCTTATTTGTCTGCCTCGGCAACATCTGCCGTTCGCCGATGGGCGAGTTTATTTTGAAAAAGGAGGCCGCGAGCCGCGGCGTTGCCGACCGCCTTGCCGTCGCTTCGGCGGGCACGAGCGGCGAGGAGGAGGGCAACCCCGTCTATCCGCCCGCCCGCGCAGAACTCGCCAAGCACGGCATCCGCTGTGACGGCAAGCGCGCGCGGCAGCTGCAGCGCGCGGACGGCGAGCGGTACGACTACATCCTCTGCATGGAGGAAGCAAACGTGCGCGATGCCCGCCGCATCTGCGGCCCGCGCGCTTCGGCGCAGATCGTCCGCCTGCTCGACTACTCCGCTCGCCCGCGCGACATCGCCGACCCGTGGTGGACGCGCGATTTTGCCAAGGCGTATGCCGACATCGCCGAAGGCGCCGCCGCCTTTTTAGACTATCTCGCGCGCGAGGGCAAGCTCGCGTAGGGCGGGCGGCGCGGCCGCCGTCAAAAGGGAAGATCGGCTCAAAAAATGGCGCACGCCCGCAAAAATGCGGGCGTGCGCAGTACTATGTCAGACATAATTCAGCGGTAGAGGCGGGTCAGCAGCTGTTTGAGCTGCGCAAAGAGGGGCGCGTCGGGCAGGGCGAGCGTGCGCTGCAGGGCGGAGAGCAGCGGCTGTGCGCGCTCGCGCAGCGCCCGTCCCTTTTCGGTGAGGAAGATGCGCACGGTGCGCTCGTCCTCTTCGCTGCGCCGCCGCTCGACCAGCCCCTGCTTCTCCATCTTTTTCAGGAGGGGAGTGAGCGTGCCCGAGTCGAGGTACAGCCGCCTTCCGAGGTCAGAGACGCACAGTCCGTCTCGCTCCCAAAGGGCGAGCATGGCCAGGTAGGAGGTATAGGTCAGTTCCAGCTGCTCCAACACGGGCGCATATTTGCGGATGAGCTCCTTCGAACAGGCGTACAGGGCAAAGCCCATCTCGTTGTCCAGCTGCAGGGTATGTTCCCGATCCTTTTCCATCGTGCCACCGTCATATCCGCGCGGGCAGTGCGGCCCGCGTTTGTTTTGTCGGATCGCCCGCGCCGTGCGGGCGTTTTGCCTTTCCGCGCCCTCGGGCGCGGATGTCTTTGTCTTTTGAAGAGTTCTCTGCGCCGCCGTGTTTTTTGCCCGTCCGGGTCTCTCTGTATGCGCGCCGCGCGCGGGCAGGAGCCCGCCCTGCCTCGCTCCGTTCCGCCGCAGGGAACGCCCCCCGTCCGCCGGGCGGGGAAGGATAGCACCATTTTAACCTTTTTTCGGAGAAATGTCAAGAAAAGATTGACTTATACAATTCAATAGTGTACAATATTATTGTAAAAAATGAAAGGTTTGCCGCGCGGGCAGGCTGTGCACGGCTGTAGGGCCGGGCGCGGCGGGCGCGCGACGTAAGGCCGCCGCATCGGTACGCTGTCGCGGCAGCAGGGGAAAGTATGAAGGTCGCACTGTTTTGGCCGTGCGGGCCGATCGGCCGGGCGGTCCTGCAAAAACTGATCGAGGGCGGCGACTACGTCTACGCCTATACCGACGACGCGGAGAACTGCAAGGCAGACTGTACCGCGTGCGAGGTCATCTGCGGCAGCATGCGCGACGCGGTCGCCATGCGGCGCGCCGTGCAGGCCGCGGACGTCGTCATCGCCTGCATCGACGCGCAGTTCGGCCGCCGCAAGGACGCCTCCACGCCCTATTTCGACGGGCTGTCTTCCGTGTTTGCGGCCATGGATGCCTGCGGCAAGCGGCGCATCCTGCTGGCGGCCGCCGCCAGCGGCGAGGGCCCCGCAGAACATTCGCGCATGCTGCGCCTGTTCGGCAAGGTCATGCGCTCCTTCGCGCCGCATATGTATCGCGACGCGGACGCCCTGCTCGCTGCGGTGCGCGCGAGCGGGCTCGACTATACGGTCATCCGCTACCTCAATCCGTTTTTGAAGCACTCGCACGGCGGCTATGTGCTCGCGGAAGAGGGGCAGAAGATCAAGGCGGGCGTCTCGACGGAAAACCTCGCGCAGTGCCTGGTCGACGTCGCGCGCGCGGGCGGATACAGCGGCCGCATGCCCATCGTTTATAACCGCCGGCAGGATTGAGCACCTCCCTCGTCCTGCGGCAGCCAGTTTTGCCCTCCGCGCGAAAGGCGCGGAGGGTTTTCTGCCTTTGCGGGGGGCAGGCCCGCGCGCTGCCCGCGCAGAGCAGAGGAGCTCGCCCCCCCCCTTGTGGGCGCTTCCTTCTCTCACGAAGGACGATCCATTCGATAAGGGCGCGAAAAATATCCCGCCGCGCGGCGGGCAAATTTAATTGCCAAGTTCGCCGTTATCGTTTATAATAGAAGGACGGAGGCGCGCGCCATCGGCTGGCGGCCCGAGCGGTTCGGGCAGCGCGGCGCTCCGCGGAGAACAAAGACATATGGCAAAACCCGATCGCAATATCCGAAATTTCTGTATCATCGCGCACATCGATCACGGCAAGAGCACCATCGCCGACCGCCTCATGGAGCTGACGGGGCAGGTATCCGAGCGCGACATGGAGGCGCAGCTGCTCGACTCGATGGATCTCGAGCGCGAGCGCGGCATCACCATCAAGCTCACGCCCGTGCGCATGTACTACACCGCCAAAGACGGGCAGGAGTACGAGCTCAACCTCATCGACACCCCCGGTCACGTCGACTTCACCTACGAGGTCTCCCGCTCGCTCGCCGCGTGTGAGGGCGCCATCCTCGTCGTCGACGCGACGCAGGGCATCGAGGCGCAGACGCTCGCCAACGTCTACCTCGCCCTCGAAAACGACCTCGAGATCGTGCCCGTCGTCAACAAGATCGACCTCGCCTCGGCGGACATCGAGGGCACCAAAAAGGAGATCGAAGAGGTCATCGGCCTCGACGCCTCCGATGCGCCCTGCGTCTCGGCGAAGGAGGGGACGAACATCCGCGACATCCTCGAAAAGATCGTCACGCAGATCCCTCCGCCCGACGGCGATACCGACGCCCCGCTCAAGGCGCTCATCTTTGACAGCTATTACGACAACTACAAGGGCGTCATCCTCTTCGTGCGCATCAAGGACGGCAGCGTGAAGGTGGGTGACCTCATCCGCACCTTCCGCTCAGACAAGCAGTACGACGTGACCGAGGTGGGCGCCTTCAATCCCAAGCTCACCCCCAAGGAGATCCTGCGCGCGGGAGAGGTCGGCTACATCGCCGCCAGCATCAAGAGCATCCAAGATGTCGCCGTCGGCGATACGGTGACGGGCGCGCTGCGCCCCGCCGCCGAGCCGCTGCCCGGCTACAAAAAGGTGCAGCCGGTCGTCTTCTGCGGCATCTATCCGCTGGACGGCAGCAAGTTCAACGATTTGAAGGACGCGCTGCTCAAGCTGCAGCTCAACGACGCTTCCCTCGTGTTCGAGCCGGATACCTCCGTCGCGCTCGGCTTCGGCTTCCGCTGCGGGTTTCTGGGCCTGCTGCACATGGAGATCATCCAGGAGCGCATCGAGCGCGAGTTCAACCTCGACATCATTACGACGGCGCCCTCCGTCTCGTATAAGGTGCACAAGACGGACGGCACCGAGCTGTTCGTCGACAACCCCTCGCACCTGCCCGAGGCGACGGACATCGAGTACATGGAAGAGCCTATCGTCAAGGTCGAGGTGTATTCCCCGCCCGAGTACATCGGCTCCATCATGGACCTCTGCCAGGAAAAGCGCGGCGTCTTCAAGGACATGACCTACCTCGACGCCAAGCGGGTCAAGCTGCTGTACACCATGCCCCTCAACGAGATCATCTACGACTTCTTTGACGGTATCAAGTCGCGCACGCGCGGCTACGCGAGCTTCGATTACGAGCTCGCCGGCTACGAGCGCAGCGAGCTGGTCAAGCTCGACATCCTGCTCAACGGCGAGGTGTGCGACGCCCTCTCCATGATCGTACACAAGGACCGCGCCTACCCGCGCGGCCGCGAGCTGGCCGAAAACCTCAAGGACGCCATCCCCCGCCAGCTGTTCGAGATCCCCATTCAGGCGGCGGTGGGCGGCAAGATTATCGCCCGCGAAACGGTCAAGGCGGTGCGCAAAGACGTGCTCGCCAAGTGCTACGGCGGCGACATCACCCGCAAAAAGAAGCTGCTCGAAAAGCAGAAAGAGGGCAAAAAGCGCATGCGCAGCATCGGTTCGGTCGAGGTGCCGTCCGAGGTGTTCATGTCCATCTTAAAGACGAACAAGTAGGGCATCGGCGTCTTTGCGGCGCGTGCGCGAGCGCTCTCGCTGCGGGCGCAGAAGTACCCGCGCGCGGCGGGGCTTCCTGCCCGTTTT
>CASEIS010000070.1 GCA_949287895.1 uncultured Bacillota bacterium | reverse complement strand
ATCTACGCCGCCATAACACATGCCCCCGCAGAGACGAGGCGCACCCTCTTTCTCTGATGCAGGCAGCGTGGCACGCCCGAGCGGCGGCGCTTCAAAAAAGACAGACAGAAAGGCCCACCCGCTTGCGCGGGCGAGCCTTTTGTTTTCGCGTTCCGAGCTTGATCGATAAGCCGAGTTCTGTCGCGTACGGTCATCTATCTGGCCTTGCCGTCGCCGGCAAGTTCAAGCGATATTCACGGCGATCGCCGGGCGAGCAACCCATGCGGCGAGCGCCCAATCTTGCACCGGACGGGGTTTACACGGCACGCCGCGTTACCGCGGCGTCGGTGAGCTCTTACCTCCCCTTTCCATCCTTGCAGATGAGATCTGCGGTCTGTTTCTGTTGCACTTTCCTTGGAGTCGCCTCCACCGGACGTTATCCGGCGTCCTGCTCTGCGGTGCTCGGACTTTCCTCACGGCGTCTCCGCCGCGCGACCGTATGATCAACTCGGAATTGTACCAAATATTATACTATATCACGCGCGCGCGTGTCAACGGAATCGCAACAATTGTTGCGGATCTTTTTTAGTGGTAAACAGTTGTCTTTTTTATACAAAACGGATATAATAAACTTGAAAAAGTTTTTTGTTTTACGGAGGCTTGTTTCATTTATGAAAAAGACTAAGATCGTATGCACCCTCGGCCCCGCCTGCCGCAACGAGGAGACCCTCTCCAAAATGATCCTCGCGGGCATGAACGTAGCGCGCCTCAACTTTTCTCACGGCAGCTACGAAGAGCACAAAAAGAACATCGAAATGCTCAAGGCCATCCGCAAAAAGCTGGGCGTTCCCCTGCCCATCATGCTGGATACCAAGGGCCCGGAGCTGCGCATCAAGACTTTCAAGGACCACAAGATCACGCTGAACGAAGGCGACGAATTCACCTTCACCATCGACGAGATCGAGGGCGACCAGAGCTGCGTTTCCGTCTCGTATAAGGGCATCGTCAACGACCTGCAGCCGGGCGACACCATCCTGCTCAACAACGGGCTGCTCATCTTCAAAGTCACCGAGGTGACCGACCGCGACGTAAAGACCACGGTCGTCGTCGGCGGCGAGCTGACCGATAAGAAGAGCATGTTCTTCCCCAACAAGACGCTCAGCCTCAAGTATTTGAGCGAGCAGGACATCAACGACATCATCTTCGGCGTCGAAAACGGCATCGACTTCATCGCCTGCTCCTTCACCTCGAAGGCGCAGGACATCATCGACATCCGCAACCTGCTCAAAGAGCACGGCGACCCGGACATCGACCTGATCGCCAAGATCGAGAGCCAGAGCGGCGTCAACAACATCGACGAGATCCTCGAAGTCGCAAACGGCATCATGGTCGCGCGCGGCGACCTGGGCGTGGAAGTTCCGTACGAAGAGCTGCCGCAGATCCAGAAGATGCTGATCAACAAGTGCCGCCTCGCGGGCAAGCGCTGCATCACCGCGACCGAGATGCTCGAGTCGATGATCAACCAGCCCCGCCCGACCCGTGCGGAGATCTCCGACGTCGCCAACGCCGTCTATGACGGCACGAGCGCGGTCATGCTCTCGGGCGAGACGGCAGCGGGCAAATACCCCGCGCAGGCGGTCGAAGCGATGGCAAAGATCTGCCTCGAGACGGAGAAGCACCTCACCAACAAGTACGGCGACAAGGATATCTCCATCCACAGCCCCATCGACGCCCTCTCGCACTCCGCGTGCGTGCTGGCGGAAGATATCGGCGCGAAGGCGATCGTCGTGTGCTCCCGTTCGGGCGGCACCGCGCGCAAGGTCTCTCGCTTCCGCCCGACCATCGACATCATCGGCATGACCATCGAGCCGCGGTCGTACCGCAAGCTCGCCCTCTCTTGGGGCGTCATCCCCGTGCTGTCTGAAGAGTTCACCTCGATGGACGTCCTCTTCTATCACGCCAAGCGCGCCGCCATCGACAGCGGGCTCGTGCAGAAGGGCGACCGCATCGTCATCACGGGCGGCAACCCCAACGGCAAATCGGGCAACTCGAACGTCATCAACATCGAGCAGATCTGACGCCTGCTCATCCAAAGACAGACAAAACGGCGGCGGGTCGAACGGCCCGCCGCCGCATTTTTTATGCCGCGCCCGAAACGGGCGCGGCAATCAATTTTCTTACACATTTGCCCGCGCCTCGGCGCGGCCTTTTTGCACAGCTTGCAGGGCGAACTTACACGGTAAAAGTCATCCCGTCGTAGGCGGCGATGAAGCCGCGGCGCTCCGCCTCGCGCTCGATGCGGTCGCGCAGAGGGGCACTATTGTGCGAAAAATGTGTGACATAGTACTTCGCATCTTGCCGAATTATGCGAAATCGAGCCATTTTTTCGCGCACGAGCTCGTTTTCGGCAAATCCCATGTGCCGGCCGGAATGTTCGCCGGGCGCGTCGGCAAAGGTGCAGTCGAAGCTGACGACGTCGGCGACGAAGCCGCGTTCGGCCAAAAAGCGGTACACACCCTCGTCTGGAAGGCCGGTGTCGTTGAAGTAAAAGAGCGTCTTGTCGCCCCGCACGGCGTAGAGCAGCGCCTGCTCCTTCGGCGTATGGTTGGCGGGCAGCGCGGCGACTTCGTACCCGTCCGCCGTAAAGCAGGTGTACGGCTGCAGCTCGTGCAGGCGGATGTTCTGCGCGACGCTCTCGCGCATCTCGCGGCGCGTCCCCTCCCGATAGACGGCGAGCACCTCGCTGTTGCCGTAGATGTCGAGCAAGGGCGCGGACATCCCTTCCGCAAACTTATAGCCGCGGTTGACGAACTCCTGCGCATAGAAGTGGTCGGTGTGCGAGTGGGTGACGAGCAGCGTGCGCACCGCCGAAAGGTCGAAGCCGAAGCCCGCCGCGTGCACGTAGCTGTCGGGCGGGAAATCGATCATCAGCTTGCGGTCGACGAGCATCTGCGAGCGGGTGCGCCACTCCCGCGCGAGATCCGCGCGCGCGGCGCGGCAATATTCACAGTTACAGAAGGCCGCGGGGAATCCTTCCGCCGCGGCCGTCCCCAGATAGCGTATCTCCATAAATTTTCTCTCTCAACATTCGTAAAGGATGGTGACCGGGCCGTCGTTGAACTGCTCGATCTTCATGTCGGCGCCGAAGACGCCCGTCTGCACGGGCACGCCGAGAGCGCGCAGACAGCCCGCCGTGTATTCGTACAGCGGCTGCGCGTGCTCGGGACGCGCAGCACCGATAAAGGACGGGCGGTTGCCATGCGTGCAGTCGCCGAACAGGGTGAACTGCGAGATGAGCAGCACCGCGCCGCCGACGTCGCGGACGGAGAGGTTCATCTTGCCCTGCCCGTCCTCGAAGATACGCAGCTGCGCGATCTTTTTGGCCATCGCCTGCGCGTTCTTTTCCCCGTCTTCGGGAGCGACGCCCAGATAGACGGCCAGGCCGCCATCGATCTCTGCGATGTGCTCTCCGCCGACGGAGAGCGCCGTCTTTTTGACTCTTTGAATGACTGCGCGCATCCTTCCCTCCAACAGAGAGAGCCGCATCGAAATGCGGCTCTCCGAAAGATCGTTGAAAAATCGATTACTTGACGCGCTCCATGTACTCGCCGGTGCGGGTATCGACGCGGATGGTCTCGCCCTCGTTGACGAACATCGGGACCTGGATCTTGGCGCCCGTCTCCAGTGTAGCCATCTTGGTCGCGTTGGTCGCAGTGTTGCCCTTGACGCCCGGCTCCGCCTCGACGATCTTGAGCTCGACGAAGTTTTCGCACTCGACGGAGAAGGCTTGGCCCTTGTAGAAGCGGACGGTGACGGGGTCGTTTTCCTTGATATACTTGAGGGCATCCTCGACCTGCTCATGATTGAGCGGGGTGAGGTTGAACTCTTCGTCCATGAAGTAATAGAGGTCGCCGTCGTTGTACGAATAGGTCATCTTCTTGGTCTCGATGTGCGCGTTTTCCAGCTTTTCGGACGGGTTGAAGGTCTGCTCGAGGACGGCGCCGGTGACGACGTTCTTGAGCTTGGTGCGGACGAACGCCGCGCCCTTACCCGGCTTGACGTGCTGGAACTCGACGACGACGTAGACGTTCCCGTTGTACTCGATGGTAACTCCCTTTCTGACATCTCCTGCTGCAACCATAAACAGTTCTCCTTAATAAAATCTCTCTGATGTGCGGATCTTCCGCTATTTTTGCCGGCGGGCGCTTACAGCACCGTCAGCTTTTTATCCGAATGCATGAACGTTACGACCGTACCGCCCGACAGCGTGACGCTGTCTTCGATGCGGATGCCGAACCTACCCTCGAAATAGACGCCCGGCTCGATGGAAAAGACCATGCTGTCCTGCAAGACGTCCTTGCTGCTCGGCCCGAGGGTGGGCGCTTCATGGATGTTGACGCCGATACCGTGCCCCAGCGAATGGGTGAAAAACTTGTCCAGCCCGCGGGAAGCGAGGCTGCCGCGCGCGATGGCGTCTGCCGCCTGCCCGGTCATGCCGGACGTGATGGAATCCGCAGCGGCGCGGTGCGCGTCGTAGACGGCTTCATATGCCTTGATAAAATCGGTATCCTCGCTCTTTCCGAAGAGGAATGTGCGGGTGATGTCCGAGCAATACCCGCCCCAGCGGCAGCCGAAGTCGAGCAGCACGGGCATGCCGCTGCGCAGCTTATCGCCGCAAGGCGCGTGATGCGGGACGGACGTATTCCGGCCGAACGCGGCGATCGTTTCAAACGAACGGTCCTGCGCGCCCGCAAGGCGCATCTTGTACTCGAGAAGGGCGGCGACCTCGTTTTCGGTCATCCCCTCCTTCAACTCGCCGAGGAGCGAGGCATACGCCTGCTCGGCGATCTCGGAGGCGCGCCGGATACAGGCGAGCTCTTCTGCACTCTTGACGGACATCGCCGCGCGGAAGGCGGGGTCGCTGTCGACCGCCTTGAAATGCGACTTGCGCAGCTTTTCCTCCAACGGGAGGGTGACGCGCGAAAACGGGACCGCGAGGCGACGGATCTTTTTGCTGCGGATATAATCGAGCACGGCGTCTTCGCTCTTGGCGATCTCGACCGCGATGAATTGATTTTTGAGCGCGTTTTTTGCGGCCTCCGCATAGCGGGGGTCTGTAAAAAATATGCTCTCCTGCGCGTCGGTGTAGACAAACCCGAAAGAACTTGCAAAGCCCGTCAGATAAGCCCGCAGATCGGGGCTGCCTGTCAGCATCCCGTCCGCGTCGATCGCACGGAAAACTTTTTTCGTATTGTCCATACAAATATTGTATCAAATTTTCCGCTGCAAGTCAAATTTTCCCGTACGCTTTTTTATATTATTTGGGGAGAAATACAGGCCGAAAAAGCCCATTTCGTTCCCCTTTTTACGCCTCGGCGGCCTCGTACATGCGCTTCATCGCGAGGGCGTCTTCCGCCTGCGTTCCGGCCGATTCGCTGACGATGTACGGCTCGAGTTTGAGCTGCTTGAGCGCGACGGCGAGCGGCTCGAATTCGGGGCCATATGTATGATCTTCAAAGGTCAGATGGCGCACCTCGCCCTTGGCCGAATACTGGATCTTGGAAAAGTGGACGTGAAAGTGCTTGACTCGCTCGAAGCCGAGCTCGGCGATCATGTACTCGAGGCGGGAACGGTAATCTTCGACGGTGTGCAGGCTGCCCTGCTCGCGCGCGTTGAGGTGGCCGAAGTCGACGGCGGGCAGAAAGACGGGGTCGATCTTGCAGAAGCGGACGACCTCTTCGAGGGTGCCGATCTGCGCGATCTTGCCCATCGTTTCGGGGCAGAAATAAAGCTCTTGCAGGCCGTTGAGGTAGATGTAGTCGCGCAGCACCTTGAGGCGCTCTTCGGTCAGGCGCACCGCCTCCTCGCGCTCCATCTTGCCCTGCGTCGCCGGATGGAAGACAACGCGCCTGCCGCCCATCAATTTCATGGCGCGGGCGCTGTCGAGGACGTAGTTGTACGATTTGGCGGCGCTTTCCTCGGAAGAGTTTGCGAAGTTGATGTAATAGGGCGCGTGAACGCTGATCTCCACCTCCTGCGCGGCGAACGCCTCGCCGATGGAGACCGCCTTCCCCTCGCTCATGCGCACTCCCCTGCCGAAGGAATACTCGAAGCAGTCGAGCCCCATGTCGCGCACGAATTTGGCGGACTGCTCGGTGTGAGAATACCCCTGCGCGTAAAAACTTTCACTGTTGCCGCTCGGGCCGAATTTGATCATCGTATGCTCTCCAGGTCTTTTTCTAATTGTGCAGACAGCTGCGCCGCATCGTCGAATTTGCGGATGTCGCGGATGCGGAAATCGAAGTACACGGTCAGCGGCTTCCCATACAGGTCTCCGCCGTACCCGTCGACATACACTTCAAGCACGACGCGCGCGTCGCCGAAGGTCGGGCGGGAGCCGTAGTTGGCGATGCCGCGATAGGTTTGCCCTTCCACCTCCGCCGTCACCGCATAGACGCCGGCGGCAGGCGGATACTTTTCGGGAGAGAGGTGGATGTTCGCCGTCGGGAAGCCGATGCGCCGCCCGACGTGCCGCCCCTCCGTACTGACCGTGCCGCGGATAAAATACCTGCCGCCCAGCAATGCGGCAAGCGAGGTCATGTCGCCGCGGTCGAGGTACTGCTTGGCGAGGGAAGCCGCCGCCTTTTCGCCGCCGATATCGACGAGCGGCTCGACGCACGCCTCGATGCCGTGCGCCGATGCAAAGGCGCGCAGCGAGCCCGCATTGCCCGCCGCGCCGCTGCCGTAGGTGAAGTCTGCCCCGCAGACGAAGGCGCGCACGTCCAGCGCGGCGCAAACGTGCTCCAAAAAGGCGGGCGCCGGCGTCGCGCGGAAGGCGCCGTCAAAGCGGGCGGCGTACACGAAATCGAGGCCGAGCGACTCGAAGATGCTCACGCGCTCATCAAAATCGAAGATCTGCCCGCCCTTTTTGCCGCCGTAAAAGGTCATGATGCCGACGGCGAGGCCGCGCTCGGACGCCAGCGCCTTCGCGCGGGCGATGAGGCGGCGGTGCCCGACGTGCACGCCGTCAAAATAGCCGAGCAGCAAGACGCAAGGCGCGCGGAAATTGTCGCGTTCGTAATCGATGATGCGCATCATATCAGCTTGACCTTGGCGCGCACGGCGCCCTCCTCGACGCGGGCGATGCCGTAAAAGGCGCCGTCCAGCCAGAGTTTATACTCCCCTTCCGCGACCCGTGCGGGCAGGCGCTGCCCGTTGCGCAGCCGCCATGCCTCCTCGCCCTCGAAGCGAAGCTCGGGCATGGTAAAGACGTCCTGCGGGGGCAGCAGGTGTTCGCGCCAATTTTCGGGCGTGAGGTCGGCGGGAGCGACGCTGCTTTCCAGCGCAAAGGGGCCGCTGCGCTCGCGCACGAGGGCGCTCATCAGCGCGCAGGTGCCGCACGCCGCCGCGATGTCGCGGGCGAGCGAGCGGATGTACGTTCCGCCGCCGCAGACGACGGAAAATTCGTAAGACGCCTCATCGACGCGGCCGAGGCAATCGAGGGCGCGGATATACACCCTCTTGGGCTGCAGGCAAACTTCCTTCCCCTCCCGCGCGAGGCGATAGGCGCGCACGCCGTTGACGCTCTTGGCGCTGTACGCGGGCGGCAGCTGGTCGATCTCCCCGCAGAAGCGGGGCAGCACCGCGCGGATCTGCGCCTCCGAAGGGACGGGCAACCCCTCACGCAGGAGGGTGCCCGTCGCGTCGAGGGTGTCCGTCTCCGCGCCGAAGCGAAAGACGGCACGGTAGACCTTTTCCTTGTCCAAAAGGTAGCCGAACAGGCGGGAAGCATTGCCGAGCGCGACGGGGAGCACGCCGCTCGCCATCGGATCGAGCGTGCCCATGTGCCCGCACGGCACGCCGACGAGGCGGCGGACTTTGGAGACCGCCGCCGCGCTCGAGATGCCCGAAGGTTTGTGGATGTTGATGAAGCCGCTGACCGTTTCCATACGCCTCCGCAAAAGTTCCTAATAAAGAAAGAAGGGCGTTGCCGCAGCCGCGCCCTTGTCGCTCAGTCGATGAGATGCTGTTGGATGGTGTACCGCAGGCGGTCGACGACCTCTTCGAGGCTGCCCGAGAGCATACACCCGCTCGCCAATATGTGCCCGCCGCCGCCGTAGACGGAGGCAACGGCGTTGACGTCTGCCCTGCCCTTCGAGCGCAGGGAGACCTTGAAGCGCTCGTCTGCCGTTTCGAGCAGGCAGACGGCGACTTCGACGCCGTCGACGGACAGCGGGAAGTCGATGAAGCCCTCCGTCACATCCGACGTCGCGCCGCACTCGCGCAGCTGGGCGCGGGTGACGGAGATAAAGGCGATGCGCCCCTCCGCAAAGTAGCGGATGTGTGCCATCGTCCTGCCGAAGAGCAGGGCGCGCGCCGGGGACTGCCGCTTGAACATATTGTACTGGATGGTGTGGATGTCGCCGCCGCAGGAAGCGAGCTTCGCCGCCGCGCGGAAGGTGCTTTCCGTCACGTTTTTATGCGCAAAGTTGCCCGTGTCCGAGCTCAGCCCCAGCATCAGGTAGTTGGCGGCGAGCGGCGTGAGCGGCGTTTCAAAATATTCGGAGAGTTCGGTCATGATCTCGCAGGTCGCCGCGCGGTCCTCGACGAAACAATAGTCGCCGTAGCGGGTGTTCGAGATATGGTGATCGATGTTGAACTTGACCTTTTTGGCGCGTTCAAAGGTGTCGCACAGCGTGCCGAGGCGGTGGGTGTCGCTCGAGTCGACGGCGATATATGCCTCTGCGCCCGCATCGGGAACGCGCGCGATCTTGTCCATCCCTTCCAAAAAGAAGTACTTTTCGGGGATCTTACTCTCGCAGACAACGGTGCAGCGCACGCCGACGCCCTCAAGCATACAGCGCAGCCCCATCGCCGCGCCCAGCGTGTCTCCGTCCGGACGCATATGGCAAAAAATGGATGCGCTTTTAAGTTGTTGCAGCCGTTCGGCCATTTCACGCAGCGCGAGCGTCAAGCCTCCCCGCCTCCTTCTTCATCTTCGTGCAGCTGTTTGATGAGCCGGTCGATCTTGTCGCCGTACTCCATCGTCTCGTCCCAGAGGAAGTGCAGCTCGGGGACGGTGCGTGAGCGCATCATGTGTGCGAGCTCGTAGCGGATGGTCGCCGCGTGCTCCTTGATCGCCGCGAAGGTCGCCTTGGCTTCCTCCGCGTCTTTGGCGAGCACGCTGATATAGATCTTCGCGTTTTTCAGGTCGGGCGAGACGTCCGCCTTGGTCACGCTGACGATGCCGCGGATGCGGTCCGTCTTGTATTTGAGTTTTGTAGAAATGACTTCGTAGACGGCCTTCTGGTATTCGGCGGAAAGCCGTTCGCCGCGCAAAGAACGCATGCAGCCTCCTTTGCCCCGACGCGGGGGCGATTATGCGGGGATCTCTTCGTTGATGTAGCACTCGATGACGTCGCCGACCTTGATGCCGTCGAAGCCCTCGATGCTGACGCCGCATTCAAAGCCGCCGGAGACCTCCTTGACGTCGTCTTTGAAGCGCTTGAGCTGGCGGACGGCGCCCTCGACGATCATGATGTCGTCGCGGTAGATGCGCAGCTTGCCGTTGCGCACGATCTTGCCTTCGGTGACGTAGCAGCCGGCGACCATGCCGACGCCCGTGATCTTGAACGTCTGCAGGACGTCGCACTTGCCCGTCATGACCTCGCGGTACTTGGGCGCGAGCATGCCCTTCATCGCCGCCTGGATGTCGTCGAGCAGCTCGTAGATGATGCGATAGGTGCGCACGTCGACGCCGCTGCGCTCTGCGAGCGCCTTGGCCTTGGTGTCCGGGCGGACGTTGAAGCCGACGACGATCGCGTTGGCGGAGTCGGCGAGCATGATGTCCGACTCGTTGATCGCGCCCGCCGCACTGTGCAGCACGTTGACGCGCACTTCGTCGTTGCTGAGCTTGAGCAGCGACTGTTTGACCGCCTCGACGGAGCCCTGCACATCACCCTTGACGATGATGTTGAGCCCCTTGACCTGACCTTCGGCGATCTTGCCGAACACGTCGTCGAGGGTGACGCGCGTCTGCACCTTGATCATCGCCTCGCTCTCCTTGCGCTTGCGCTCCTCGAGCACCTGCTTGAGCAGCTTATCCTGCTCGACGGCGATGATGGAGTCACCCGCGTTGGGGACCTCTTCGAGGCCGAGGATGGAGACGGCCATCGACGGGCCGGCCGACTTGACCGTGCGGCCCTTGTCGTCGACCATGGCGCGGACGCGGCCGCTGGTCGTGCCGGAGATGACGTTGTCGCCGGTGTGCAGCGTGCCGTTCTGGATGAGGACGGACGCGACCGGGCCCTTGCCCTTGTCGAGCTTCGCCTCGATGATGGTGCCGCGCGCCATCTGGTTGGGGTTGGCCTTCAGCTCGCGCACTTCGGCGACGAGGTTGATGGATTCGAGCAGGTTGTCGATGCCCTCGCCCGTCTTTGCGGAGACGGGGCAGATGATGGTGTCGCCGCCCCACTCTTCGGGGACGAGGCCGTTGTTGGTCAGCCCCTGCTTGACGCGCTCGAGGTTGGCCTCCGGCTTATCCATCTTGTTGACGGCGACGATAATGGGAACGTCCGCCGCCTTTGCGTGGTTGATTGCCTCGACCGTCTGCGGCATGATGCCGTCGTCGGCCGCGACGACGAGGACGACGATATCCGTCACCGACGCGCCGCGCGCGCGCATCGCCGTAAAGGCCTCGTGGCCGGGCGTATCGAGGAAGGTGATCGTCTTGCCGCCGACGGTGACCGAATAGGCGCCGATATGCTGGGTGATGCCGCCCGCTTCGCCCGCGGTGACGTTGGAGCTGCGGATCTTGTCGAGCAGCGACGTCTTGCCGTGGTCGACGTGGCCCATCACGGTCACGACGGGTGGACGGACGACCGCCTCGCTGTCATCCACCGTCTCCGACTTGTAGATGTCGGCGAGCACTTCTTCCGCCGTCTTTTCCGGCTGGTACTCGAGCTCGATGCCGAGGTCTGCCGCGATGTAGGCGGCGGTGTCGTAGTCGATGGAATCGTTGATGGTCTTTGCGATGCCCTCTTTGAAGAGGCGCTTCGTGATCTCGACCGCCGTGATGCCGAGCTTTTCGCTGAGCACCTTCAGCGGGATATTTTCGGAAGTGACGACGGCGTGGTCGATCTTGATCGTCTGCACCGCCTGCTGCTTCTGCTTCTTGACGCGCAGCTTGCGGTAGCCGCTCTTGTTCTCGTCGAAGTCGGCGACGGTCACCTGCTGCTTTGCGAGCGCACGCTTGCTGACCGTGCGCTTGGTATCCGAGTACGGCTTATCGTACGTCTTCTTTTTGGCGGGCGCCGTGAACGTCTTGGGGGCGGGAGCGACGGGCGCCGGAGCGGTATAGCGGGGCGCAGCCGGGCGCGCGCCTGCGGGGCGAGGGCCTGCCGCGGGGCGGGTGCCGTAACGGCCGGCCTGCGCCGTG
>CASEIS010000069.1 GCA_949287895.1 uncultured Bacillota bacterium | reverse complement strand
TGAGCTACACCAGCATGGTTGGTGCCTCGGGGCGGAATCGAACCACCGACACAGGGATTTTCAGTCCCTTGCTCTACCGACTGAGCTACCGAGGCATTTTAAAGCCTGCTTGGCAGCCCACATATGCTATCAAACAGGCTTCTTCCGAAAAAGTGGCGACCCGGAACGGTCTCGAACCGTCGACCTCCAGCGTGACAGGCTGGCGTTCTAACCAACTGAACTACCGGGCCGTAATGGAAACAATGGTGGGCCTTCACGGACTCGAACCGCGGACCAATCGGTTATGAGCCGACCGCTCTAACCAACTGAGCTAAAGGCCCCTGTCTGCGGGTGTCATTGTCTCAATCACAACGCTTGTCTATTATAGGATATTCAGCGAAAAATGTCAACTGATTTCTTGTGATTTTTTTCGGATTTGAAAAAAATTTACAAGCGCCGTGCGGCTTCGCTTTGCGCCGTTCGGCAGGGGAGCAACGCTTCCGCGCCTCCGCGCGTGAACATCATATACAATACCATGTTTGCGCAAAAAAGTCAAGCGCTGCGCGGCGCTTTGCGCATTTTTTGCGCGAGGGCGCGCTCCCTCGGGCGCCGCGCGCGAAAAAAAAGGGGCAGCTTCAGGCCGCCCCTCGTTCTCTCACACGATCATTGACAGATACGGGTTCTTTTTCCCGATCTTATGATGGTTATTCGCCGATCACGGAGAAGCGCTGCCGGATATGGCGCGCGCTTTCGACTTCGTCGATCATGGCGATGGCGTAGTCTGCATAGCTGATGCGGCTCTCGCCTTTGGCGTTGACGAAGTATTCTTCGCCGCCGAGGATATACTTGCCCGTGCGCGGGCCGTCCGCCACGAAGTCGCCGGCGGGGGAGAGGAAGGTCCACTGCACGTCGTCGCGCTTGCGCAGATCGTCGAGCGCGGCGCCCTGCGCGTTGGCCAGCGGCTTGAACTCGGCCGGGAAGCTGTCCAGATCTTTGACCTGCAGGGTGTGTTCGGGGTTGACGTACAGGCTGCCCGCGCCGCCCACGACCAGCAGGCGCACCTTCGTGCCGCTGAGGATGTCGCAGAGGTGTTTGAGGGAAGTCTGGTGCAGGGGCAGCGTTTCGGGCGTCCACGCGCCGAACGCGTCGATGACGACGTCAAAGCCTTCCAGATCGGCGCGCGTCAGGTCAAACAGGTCTTTGACGACCTTTTTGGCCTGGGGATTGGCGATCTTGTCGTTGCCGCGCACAAAGCCGGTCACGTCATAGCCGCGCGCGATCGCCTCATTCACGAGGCAAGTTCCCTGTTTGCCAGCCGCACATACGATGGCTACCTTTTTCATACAATGTTACCTCCAAAAGTTTGAATTTGTTGTAATCTTTTTGATTACAGCGATAGTATAGCACTCCGTTGTTGTAATGTCAAGAATTACAACTAACTTTTTCAAATTTTTTTTGAAAGATTTTTCTGGGGGCGAAGCGGCGGATGCGGCGGTGGAAGGGGACTGCCGTTGGCGCCCCTTCGCCGCAAATAAAAGACAAAAAACCCTCCCGCAAGGGGAGGGCGGTGCGGCCGGGCGGCCGCAGATATGTCGTTCGCGCGAATATCTTTTTTATAAAGTGCGCGTGCCCGCGCTGTCGGGCGGCGCGGGCACTGTGTTCCCGTGTTCGGCGCGGCTTTTGCTCGGCCGCGCTCGCCGCGGTCACTGCGCCTTGCTTGCAGTTTCGCTCTCCGCTTCGCGCAGCTCGCCGGCGAGGTCGTACAGCGTCACCTTTTTCAGTTCGCCTTCCATCGCCCGCTGGGCGGCGGCAAGGTGCGGGTCGAGCACGCCGTGGATGTTGCGGCCGACGGGGCAGGCGGGGTTGGGATGCTCGTGGAAGTGGAACAGTTCGCCTTCCGCTCCCTCCACCGCGTCCACGGCGCGGTACACGTCGTACAGGGTGACGGAGCGAGGGTCGCGGCAGAGGCTCGCGCCGCCGCAGCCCGCCTTCACTTCCACGATGCCTGCCGCCTTCAGGCTCTGCAGCGTGCGGCGGATGACGACGGGGTTGACCTGCACGCTCGAAGCGATAAAGTCGGACGTCACTTTTGTCGTCTGAGAAAAGCGGTCGATGACGAGCAGCGTCTGCACCGCCACCGTGAACCGCGATGTGATCTTCATGGCCGTATCCTTTTCTTTGTTTTTCTTATCTATTATAGAACAAATAAATTGTAATGTCAATCATTACAACCATGCCGCGCGGCCAAACTCGCGCCGGAGGGAGGAGGGCGTTTTCGCCTTTATCGGCGATGTATGCCGCGCATAGTACTCTGCAAACGCGCCTTCAGCCCAGTTTTTGCCGCATCTCTTCCATCGCCTTGCTTTCGATGCGCGAGATCTGCACCTGCGACACGCCGATGACGGCCGCGACCTCGCTCTGCGTCATGTCGCGGAAGTAGCGCAGGATGATGATCTTGCGCGCGCGCTCGCCCAGGCTCTCGATGGCGCTCTTTAATTGCAGCTTTTCGACGATCTCCTCCTGCCCGTCGGCGGCGGGCAGCCGCTCGAGCAGCGAGCGCGCCTTGTCGTCGTCGCTGTCGCCGCGGTCGTCGATGGAGAGGGGCATGCGCGCCGAGCCGAGCACGAACACCGCCTCGCTCTCGCTCATGCCGAACGCCTCGGCGACCTCGCGCAGGGTGGGCGGCTCGCCCGTCTCGGCCGTGCGGGCGCGGATAAACTCGTTGAGGCTGCGCGCCTTGCCCTTCATCGCGCGCGACACCTTCACCGACCCGTCGTCGCGCAGAAAGCGCTTGATCTCGCCCGCGATCATCGGCACGGCGTAGGTGGAAAAGCGCACCCCGTACGACTCGTCGAACCCCTTGACCGCCTTCAGCAGCCCGATGCCCGCCAGCTGAAACAGGTCGTCGTATTCGGTGCCCTTGCCCAGGTAGCGGCGCACGATGCTCTTGAGCAGCGACACGTTGTTGGTCAAAAGCGCCTCTTTCGCGCCCTCGTCGCCCGCCTTTGCCAGGCGAATGAGGCGCAGCGTCTCCTCTTCAGCGAGCATCGGCGACCTTTCCGCGCGGCGCCTCTGTTTGTGGGGAGGAAGAAGCCGCATCCGTCGCGCCCGCATCCCGCTTTTCTCCCGCCCCGCCTTCGGCCGCGCTCTCCGCCGCGGGGGAAGCGGCCCCGCGCGCGAACACCTTGCGCATGCACACCGTCGTGCCCTTCCCTTCCTCCGAGCGCACCGAAAAGTCGGTCATGAACGCCTGCATGATGGTAAAGCCCATGCCCGAGCGCTCCTCGCTCTCCAGCGTCGTGTAAAAGGGCTCGAGGGCGCGGGCTACGTCCGCGATGCCGCGGCCGTAGTCGATGATGCGGATATGTAGCGCGCCGCGCTCGGCGGCGCACTCGATGCGCACCGTGCCGGGCGCGTTCGGGTAGGCGTGCACGATACAGTTGGTGACCGCCTCGCTGACGGCCGTCTTCACGTCGGACAGCTCGTCCAGCGAGGGGTCGAGGCGGGCGCAGAAGGCCGCCACGGTATCCCGCGCGAAGGGGCCGTTTTCAGAGAGAGAGGGGAGCTCCAGCGTCATACGGTTGTTCATAGAGACCTCCTTACAGTTTGGGAATGAGCGCGTAGACGCCGCTCATCGAAAGTACTTTGTCCGCCGCGATGTCGACGGATTGCAGGGCGGCGGCGATGCCGTAGCGTCGCAGCTTTTTGTACCGCCCGACAAGGAACCCGATGCCCGTCGAGTCCATAAAGCGCACGCCGGAAAGGTCGAACACGGCGCGCGCGCAGCCGGCGTTCGCGTCGATGGCCTCGTCTGCCAGCCGCCGCGCCCGCGGGGCACTGTGCTCGTCAAGCTCTCCGCTGAGGAATATGTAGAGGGTATCCCCCGAAACTCTGCCGACCACGTCCATAGGCACCTCCCGGTCCGTCTTTGTCTCGCCGCCTTTTGCGCCGCGCGCTTTGCTCGCGCCCGCGGCGGCCCGGCTATCGTCGCCCCGTCTTCGCGCCCTTTTAGGATACCGCGCCCGCGGCGGCGATTTTTGCATTCTTTTCCCGCTTTTGTGCTTTTTTTGCCGAGCCCGTCCCGCTTTTGTTTGACAAAGACATGCGGGTGCGGTATACTGTATGTTACAAAAATAAACTCCGGAGAGGCCAAAAAAAGGGCGCCGAAGGTGTATGCCGCTGTCGCGGCTATCTCTCAGGCAAAAGGACGGAGCGGTGTTTTTTCCGCAAGTCGCTTTCGGGCGGCTTTCTTTTTTGGCAAAAATGAAAAAGGTATGACATTCGATTCTGTGATCAAGGCGATCGACGACTTTGTGTGGGGCATCCCGCTCATCGTCCTCATCCTCGGCGTGGGCATCTATCTGACGGTGCGCCTCGTCTTCCTGCCCGTGCGCAAGCTGGGCCGCGCCTTCAAGTATATGTTCGAGAAGGAGGAGGGCGCGGGCGAAGTGTCCAGCTTCGGCGCCCTCTGCACGGCGCTCTCGGCGACCATCGGCACGGGCAACATCGTCGGCGTCGCCACAGCCATCTGCGCGGGCGGCCCGGGCGCCCTCTTCTGGATGTGGCTGGCCGCCTTCTTCGGCATGGCCACCAAGTATGCCGAAGGCCTGCTCGCCGTCAAGTACCGCAAGGTGTACCCCGACGGCCACACCCTCGGCGGGCCCTTCTATTATATTGAAAACGGACTCGGAAAGCGCTGGAAGTTCCTCGCCGTCATCTTCGCCGTGCTCGGCATGTGCGTCGGGCTGTTCGGCATCGGCACCTTCTCGCAGGTCAACTCCATCACGGGCGCGGTGAACAACGTGTTCGCGGACGCGCCCACCGTGTCGCTCTTCGGCAACGAGTACAGCATCGCGGTCATCATCGGCGGGCTGATCGTCGCCGCCGCCGTCGCGCTGGTGCTGCTCGGCGGCGTCAAGCGCATCGCCAAGGTGTCCGAAATGATAGTGCCCTTCATGGTCATCCTGTACGTGCTCATCTGCCTGATCATCCTCGGCGCCAATGTCACCGCCATCCCGCAGGCGTTTGCCGACATCGTCGTGGGCGCCTTCAACCCCAAGGCGGTCGCGGGCGGCATCGCGGGCAGCATGCTCGTCGCCATGCAGCAGGGCATCGCGCGCGGCATCTTCTCCAACGAAGCCGGCCTCGGCTCCGCGCCCATCGCGGCGGCCGCCGCCAAGACCAAGGAGCCCGTCCGCCAGGGCCTCGTCTCCATGACGGGCACCTTCCTCGACACCATCATCGTCTGCACCATGACGGGGCTTGCCATCGTCATCACCGGCGCGTGGCAGCCCGCACTCGGCCTCGAGGGGGTAGACGTCACCATCCACGCCTTCTCCAACGGTCTGCCCGGCTTTTTGGGCGCCGCCGGCCCCGTGCTGCTGATGATCTGCCTCATTTTCTTCGCCTTCACCACCATCCTCGGCTGGAACTTTTACGGCGAACGCTGCCTCGAGTACATCGTCGGCCGCAAAAAGGTCGCCATCTACGCCTACCGCATCCTGTACATCCTCGCCGTGCTTATCGGCCCGTATATGACCGTCGCGGCCGTCTGGAACATCGCAGATATCTTCAACGGCCTGATGGCCATCCCCAACCTCATCGCGCTCATCCTGCTCTCGGGCGTCGTCGTCCGCGAGACGAAGGACTACTTCCGCCGCTTCCCCAAGGGCAAAGACGCCGCTCCGTCGGTGGCGGAGGAGCCGTCGACGGGGGATGCGACGGACTTCGGCGTTCCGCCCGAAGGGGAGGCGGACGAGTGCCGCA
>CASEIS010000068.1 GCA_949287895.1 uncultured Bacillota bacterium | reverse complement strand
TGCCGATATCCTTCTGCACGATGGTGAAGGTCAGCGTGCGCTCGCCCGTATAGTTGCCCGTGCCGCGCACGGTGAAGCTGACCGCGGCCCCCGTCACGTTGGTGTAGTCGACCCCCTCGAGCAGGACGATCGTGTAATCGGCGTTCAGCTTGAGGTCGTTGACCAGCTGCCCGACGGAGTCAGCCGCCGCGATGTCGTCTTCTTCCAGCGCGATGGCGCTGCCCGTGTACGTCTGATCGGCGATCTTGCCGAAGGAGACGTCCGCCTGCTCTGCGTCGATGCTCTTGGCGAGGATGTGGAAGGTCACCGCCGTGCTGCCCGTGTAGTTGCCTTTGCCGGTGACGGTGAGGGTGATGCCCGCCTCGGTGACGTTGACGCGGTCGCCCGCATACGAGATGTCGTAGTCGGTACCCAGCACGAGGTCGTTGTCCTTCACCCCCGCGACGGAGTAGGTCGCCGCGATGTCTTTGTCCGCCAGCTCGATCGTGTCGCCCGTGTAGGTGAAGTCGTCCACCTCAAAGCGCACGCCGCTGCCGATATCTTTCTGCACGATGGTGAAGGTCAACTCCAGGCTGCCCGTGTAATTGGTCTTTTCGTTGGCGGCGACGGTGATCTTGACGACCTCGCCCTCCGCCGTCGCGTTCACATTGTTTGTGCCGTATGTGACGGTGTAGTCGGCGCCTTTTTCGAGGTCCTTTCCGCCGAAACGCAGCGTGAAGCCGGGCGTCTGCGCCGCGCCCGTATATGTATAGCTCGCCTGCAGGCCGGAGACGGTGACTTCGGCGATGTCTCTCTGCCCGATGGTAAAGGTCAGGGTGCGCGTGCCGCTGTAGTTGCCCGTGCCCTCGACGGTGACAGATGCCTGCAAACCGCTCTTCTGCATCGCATCCATGTTGTTTGCGTAGCCCGTGATCGTAAAGTCGGTGCCGAGCGCGAGTTTATTCTCGCCGAATTGCAGCGCGAAGTTTTCACCGCCGAGCGCGATCTCCGCACCCGTGTAAGTGAAGGTGCCGACGACGGAAGCCGAGACGGGATCTGTGGCGTCTGCCGCGATGCTCTTGGGCAAGATGGTGAAGTTCACGTTGATGCTGCCCTCATAGTTGCCCATGCCCGTGACGGCGATGTATGCCTGCGCCACGCCCTCGCGCGTCGCCTGCACGTTGTTGTGGTAGACGACGGTATAGTCCTCGTCGGGGATGAGCCCCTTGTCGCCGGAGGGGAGCCCCGTGCTGTTGTACATGATGCCGAGCAAAGGGGTGAGCGCCTCGCCCGTATACGTCACCTGTTGGACCATCGTTTTGAAGCCCGATCCCTCCCCGAGCGCGAGCGGGCGCTGGGCGATGGTAAACTCGATGGTGCGCGTGCCGCTGTAGTTGCCCGTGCCCTCGACGGTGACAGATGCCTGCACGCCGCTCTTTTTCGTCGCGTCCGTGTTGTTTGCATAGCCCGTGATCGTAAAGTCGGTGCCGAGCGCGAGTTTATTCTCGCCGAATTGCAGCGCGAAGTTGTCGCTGCCGAGCGTGATCGCCATGCCCGTGTAGGTGAAGGTGCCGACGACGGAAGCCGAGACGGGATCTTGGGCATCTGCCGCGATGCTCTTGGAAGCGATGGCAAACTCGATGGTGCGCGTGCCGCTGTAGTTGCCTGTGCCCTCGACGGTGACCGTCGCAGGCGAGCCGCTCTTTTGCGTCGCGTCCGTGTTGTTGCCGTAGCCCGTGATCTTAAAATCGGTGTAGATCGAGAGTTTTTTCTCGCCGAATTGCAGCTCGATGCTGCTGCCCGCGGGCCGGATCGCCGTACCCGCGTAGGTGAAGGTGCCGACGACGGAAGCCGAGACGGGATCTTGGGCATCTGCCGCGATGCTCTTGGGCAAGATGGTGAATTCCGGGATGTGCACCACGGGGGCATCCGTCGCCACGCCGATGATGTATTGCGTTGACGTCGTCCCGGTGAAATTGCCCTTGCCTTCCAACGTAAAGTAGATGGCCTTGCCCTCCTCCGTCGCGTTCACATGATCGGTCTCGGCGTTGGAGAAGCCCGCGGCCTCCGCCTCTTCTGCGGTCATGTAATGGATATCGAAGTCGGTGCCGGCGTTCAGCTCGACTTCTTTTCCGCCCAGGAAGACGAAAAAGACGGGAACGGCCTCTTTACCCGTGTAGATGGGATCTTCCCACTCATAAAAGGAGAGCGAACCGATATTCTTTTGCCCGATGGTAAACTCGATGGCGCGCGTGCCGCTGTAGTTGCCCTTGCCTTCGACGGTGACCGTCGCGGGCGAGCCGCTCTTTTGCGTCGCGTCCGTGTTGTTTGTGTAGCCCGTGATCGTAAAATCGATTTCGTGCGTGAGTTTACTCTCGCCGAATTGCAGCACGATGCTGCTGTCTGCGGGCTTGATCTCCGCACCCGTGTAGGTGAAGGTGCCGGCAACGGAAGCCGAGACGGGATTTTGGGTGCCTGCCGCGATGCTCTTGGGATCGATGGTGAACTCGATGGTGCGCTCGCCCGCGTAGTTGCCCTTGCCCTCGACGGTGACAGATGCCTGCAAACCGCTCTTCTGCATCGCATCCGTGTTGTTTGCGTAGCCCGTGATGGTAAAGTCGGTGTCGAGCACGAGGTCGTCGACCTTCACCCCGTCAATATAGTAGGCCGCCGCGATGTCTTTGCCTTGCAGCATAATGGCGCTGCCCGTGTATGTCTTGTTGGCGATCTCTTCAAACGTCACGTCCGCCTGCCCTGCGTCGATGCTCTTGGCGAGGATCTTGAAGGTCACCGTCGTGCTGCCCTTGTAGTTGCCCTTGCCGGTGATGGTGAGGGTAATGCCCGCTTCGGTGACGTTGACGCGGTCGCCCGCATACGAGATGTCGTAGTCGGTGCCCAGCACGAGGTCGTTGACCTTCCCACCCTCGGCGGTGTAGGTCGCCGCGATGTCTGCATCCGTCAGCGTGACGGTGCCGCCCGTGTAGGTGACGTCGTCCACCTCAAAGGCGACGTCGCTCTCGCCGATATTCTTTTGATTGATCGCGAAGAGCAGCTCTCTCTCGCCCGTATAGTTGCCGATGCCCCTGACGATGATGCGTCCCGAGCCGGCATCTTTGTTGTTTTCATAACGCACGAACTCAAAATCGGTTCCATATACGAGCGGTTTGCCGGCGAATTGCGCCTCGATGCTGCTGCCTTCGGGCTCGATCTCCTCGCCCGTATAGGTAAAGCTCTCCGTCCAGCCATTGAAGAAGACTCTATCATCGTCGATGTCTCTCTGCCCGACGGTGACCGTCACGCTGTCCGTCGCCGAAGAAGTGTCGTCGGCGCAGTACTCGCGCGCGAGGTCGGTCGTCATGGTCACGGTGCAGGTGTAGGTATAGGTATTGACGGAGAGCAATTCTTCATCGGTGATCGAAGCGGTGGTCCAGCGCTGCGTGCCGCACGCCCACACATACGAGGCGGTCACATTGCCCGCCGCGGCCGCGAGGGTCGCCGACGCCGTCAGCGTGCGCGCATCGCCATAGGTGCAAAAAAAGTCCTCCCCTGCGTCCAGATCGGGGTCGTTCAGCGCCCAGCGGGCGTAGAGTGTGACGTCGCCGCCCGGCGCGTAGCTTTCGCCGCCGACGCCGACGGAGGTGTACGACTCGCTCCCCGCGGGGCCGCTCTGCGTGTACCAGCCGGAAAAAGTGTAGCCGGTGAGGGTGACCGCGGGCAGGGTGCAGCTCTCCCCCGCAACGACGTACACGGCGGCGCTATCCAGCCCCGCCGTGCCCGCGGGCGCGGACAGGGTGACGACGTACTGCTGTTGGACGGTGAGGGTGACGGGTTCGGATGCGAAGTGCGTCTCCGTCGCCGCGACGCGCACCTCGTACGTTTCCGCCGCCGTAAGGCCGGCGATGCCCGCCGCGGGGAAGGGCGCGTATGCAGCTTCGCCCTGCGCGCGGTATTCGAGCGCGCCCGCGTCGATGCCCGCACCTGCCGCCAAGACGATGCCGCCCTGCTGCACACGCCCGCCCTCGCCGATGACGGGGGTGACGGCGAACGCGTCCTCTGCGGGCGCAGCCGCCTGCGCGCGCGCGGCATAAGCGGGCGCGAGCGAGACGTCCTCTGCGGGGGCCGCCGCCCGCGTCCAAGTGTACGTCCATGTGTCGAGGTCGAACGTAAAGCCGAGTTCGGCCGCGTTTTCGATATAGTAGTTTTGCGAGGCGATGGTGACGATCAGATCTTGCCCCGCGTCAAAGCGGACGGCCTCCGTGTAGGTCTGCGCCTCTTCCTCGCCGACCTGCACCGTAACTTGCGCACCGCCGTCCGACGGGAGATCGACGGTGAGCAGCGGCTGCGCGTAGTAGGGCTGCACCGAGATGACCAGCGTCTGCGCCGCCGCGTCCAGCGCTTCCAAAGAATCGGCGGGCACGGTCAGCGTAGAGCGCGTGGGGTCGAGCGTATCCGCTTGCAGCGCCCAGCCCTCGACGGCGCTCTCCGCCCCGCCCGCGCTCCCGTCCGATGCGGGCTCGGCGTACACGAAAATATTTTCTGTCGAAATGGTATAGTAGTCCTCCGCGTCCAGCGTAAGGACGTAGTCTGCCCCCGCGGCGGCGGTTGCGTCGCCCGCGTAGGTGAAGTGCTCGCCCTCCACGCGGACGGCGAGCTGTGCCTCCATGCCCGCGTCTTCGGGCACGGCCTCGGCCGAGAGGGAGACCCGCGCGCCGCCCAGCGCGGCGACCTGCGCCTCGCTCATGGCGAAGTACCAGGCCTCGGACGCCTGCGTCAGGCTGAAATCTTCCGCCTCCGCAAGCGCGACGGAAGTGCCGTCTGCATCCGTCGCCGTGACGGAAATCGACGCCTCTTCGAGCAGATAGCCCTCTGCCGGGGCGATGCACAGGGAGGCACCCTCCTCCGTGCGGGGAACGGGGATGGAAGATGCGGGCAGCGCCGCGCCGCCGTATTCGAGAGAAAAGGTGACGTAGCGCCCGGTGAAGGAGAGGGAAGTTTCTCCCTCCGCAGCCCGCACCGCGGCAGGCCGGCCCGCCGCGAAGGCGAGCGCCCCGCCGAGGGCGAGGCAGAGCGCGGCCGCCGCGGCCAATGCGCACAGCGCCCGGGAACGTCTTTTATCTTTTGCAGACGGATGATCCATTTTTTATTTCTCCGATCTTGTGTCTTTTTGTCCGATACTATTGTACCATACTCGGCAAGATTCGTCAATACGCGCGCGCGCGTTTTTAAGGGCACGCGCGCAAATTTCACATATTTCCGCCCCTCCGTGCACTGAAAATACTGATAATATTGAGCGAAATCTTGACAAGTTCAGACATTCTGTTGTATAATTTGACAGAACAAGTATCGCTTTACGACGGAGGAACGCATGGAAACGGAAAAAAAGTCTCTATTCCGCAAAAAGAGTCTGGATAAGCTGACCTCACCGGAAGAGCTGGGCGACTATATCCGCGTCGCAAAGCCGCGCATCTGGATCACGCTGGGCGCGATCGTCGCGCTGCTGCTGGCGGGCATCCTGTGGGCGTGCTTTTATACCATCACGCGCGCCGTCGAATGCAGCGGATACGTCTATGAAGACTGCGTGTACATCTACCTCTCCCCCGACGACTACGAGCGCATCGCCGAAGGGGACGCCGTCAATATCGGCGGCGCGGAATATACCGTGACGGAGAAGGCGGGCATGCTTTCGGGCGCGGCCGTGTACGCCGAATGGACGGCAAGGGGGGTATCGGAAGCGGACGTGCACGTGTATATGGGCGTGGAGAGCAGCGCCGACAGCTATTACGGCGCGGTGACCGTAGCCGCGGCAGACCTGCCCGAAGGGGGCGGCGCCGCCTGCTCGATCGTCTACGAAGAGATCTCCCCCATCGGGCTGGTGCTGGGGGTATAATATGGCAAAGCAGAAAAGACCGCGCGCGCCCGTGACCAAGGGCACGGCGCGCGTACCCGTCATCATCCAGCGCGAGGCGCTCGAGTGCGGGGCATCCTCCCTCGGCATGGTGCTCGCCTACTTCGGCAAGTGGGTCACCCCCGAACAGCTGCGCCTCGACTGCGGCGTCGGCCGCGACGGCTCCTCCGCCAAAAACATCATCAAGGCCGCCCGCAACTACGGCCTGGAGGCAAAGGCCTTCCGCACCGAGCCGGAAGAGCTGAAAAAGCGGGGCGTGTTCCCCTGCATCCTGCACTGGAACTTCGTGCACTTCGTGGTGCTATGCGGCTTCCGCGGCCGCAAGGCCATCCTCAACGACCCCGAGCGCGGGCGCATCGCCGTCGACTGGGAGGAGTTCGACCGCTCGTTTACGGGCATCTGCCTGACCTTCCGCCCGGGCGAAAACTTCGTTCCGGACGGGAAGCGCCGTTCGGTCGTCAAGTTTGCCAAGCAGCGCCTGCACCGCATGGGCGGCGCGTTCACATTCATCGCGCTGACCTCGCTGATCGCGTCCGTCATCGGCATCCTGACCCCGGCATTTACGAGCATGTTCGCCGACTACTTGCTGACCGGCGAGTACGACGACCTGCTGCTGCCCTTCATCATCGCGCTGAGCATCGTGTTCGCGGTGCAGTTCGTCACCGCGCTCATCCAAAAGTGGCGGCTGACCGCCCTCGAGAGCAAGCTCAGCTCGGTCGCCAACGCATCCTTCATGTGGCACGTCTTGCGCCTGCCCGTCGAGTTCTTTTCGCAGCGGATGGCGGGCGACATCAGCGCGCGCCAGAGCAAGAACGAGTCCATCGCCTATTCGCTCATCCAGCAGCTGGCACCCCTCTTTTTCAACCTGATCATGCTCGTCGTCTACCTCGCGATCATGATCAACTATTCGCTCATCCTCACCCTCATCGGCGTGGCGTCCATCGTGCTGAATATGTTCGTATCCCTGCTCGTCTCGCGCAAGCGGGTGAACATCACCAAAGTACAGGTGCGCGGCGAGGGCAACCTCTCGGGGCAGACCATCTCGGGCATCGAGATGATCGAGACCATCAAGTCGAGCGGGGCGGAAAACGGCTTTTTTGAAAAGTGGGCGGGCTACCAGGCGACGGTGAACACCTCTTCCGTCAAGTTCAGCAAGCTCAACAGCTACCTCGGCTCTCTCCCCTCCATCATCTCCACCCTCGCCGACGTCGCCATCCTCATCACGGGCATCTGGCTGATCATCGACGGGCAGTTCACGAGCGGCGCGCTGCTCGCCTTCCAGGGATTTATGACCTCCTTCTCCACCCCCGTCAACGACCTGATCGGCGTGGGGCAGTCTGTGCAGGAGATGCGCACGGACATGGACGACATCGAGGACATCATGAACTACCCCACAGACGTGCCCGACCGCATCGAAAACGAGATCGTCGAGGGGGAATCGTACAATAAACTGAGTGGGCACATCGTGATGAAGGACGTGACCTTCGGCTACTCTCGCCTCGACCCGCCCCTCATCGAGCACTTCGACCTGACCCTCGAGCCGGGCAAGAGCGTCGCCTTCGTGGGGCCGTCCGGCTGCGGGAAGTCGACGCTGTCAAAACTTTTGACGGGGCTGTACAAGCCGTGGAGCGGCGAGATCCTCTACGACGGCAAGCCGCGCGCGGAGATCAACCGCGCCGTGTTCACCGGGTCGGTGGCGGTGGTGGACCAGGACATCATCCTCTTTGAGGACACCATCGCCAACAACATCAAGATGTGGGATTATTCCATCGAGGACTTCGAAATGATCATGGCGGCGCGCGACGCGCAGCTGCACGAGAGCATCATGCAGCGCGACGGCGGATACAACCACGTCATCCTCGACGGCGGCAAAGACTTTTCGGGCGGCGAACGCCAGCGCATGGAGATCGCGCGCGTGCTCGCGCAGGACCCGACCGTCATCGTCATGGACGAGGCGACCAGCGCCTTAGACGCGAAGACGGAGTTCGACGTGACCAACGCCATCAAACAGCGCGGCGTGACGACGGTGATCGTCGCGCACCGCATCTCTGCCATCCGCGACTGCGACGAGATCGTCGTGATGGACGGCGGAAAGGTGGTCGAGCGGGGCACGCACGCCGAGCTGATGCAAAAGAACGGGCTGTACGCCCGCCTGATCACGAGCGAATGACGGAGGCGAAGCATGGGTTGGTTTGACGAACAGATCAAGCAGCGCATCGAAAACGACGACGCGCAGTTCACCGAAGGCTTCGCCGCCATCGGCAACGCGATCATCGGAAAAAAGAATTCGACGACGGACAGCGCGCGGCAGGAGGCACAGGCCATCCGCGCCATCCTCAAATATTACGGCGCGCGGCCGCAGGAAGTGGAGGCGAAGAGCTTTGACGACCGCCTCGAACTGATGATGCGCCCGACGGGCATCATGCGGCACAGCGTGAAGCTGACGCCCGGCTGGTATAAGGACGCCGTCGGCCCGATGATCGCGCGGCTGAAAAACGGGGTGCCCGTCGCCGTGCTGCCGACCGGGTCCTCCGGCTACTCGTACTACGACCCCGCGGCGGGCGCGCGCGTCAAGCTCAACGCCAAGACGGCGGAAAACTTCGGCGAAGAGGCTGTCTGCTTCTACCGCCCCTTCCCCCTGCGCGAAATGACGATGAAGGACCTGCTGCGGTACATCTTCCGCTGCTTTTCGCTGTACGACTACGTCGGCATCGTGCTGGCGATGCTCGCGGCGACGCTGGTCGGGCTCATCCCGCCCGCCCTCAACAACCTGCTCTTCGGCGACGTGCTCGCCGACGGCAACCTGCACGTATTGGTGCCGCTGGCATTCACCTTTTTGGGCGTCTCCGTCTCCGCGCTGCTGTTCACGCTGCTGCAGAACATGCTGATCGGCAAGCTCAAGACGAAGGCGCGCGTCCAGGTACAGGCCGCGACGATGATGCGGCTGCTCTCGGTGCCGGCAGACTTCTTCCGCAAATACACCGCGGGCGACCTCGCCGCGCGTGCGGGCTATATCAGCTCGATGAGCGACGCCATCATCGACGCCGTGTTCACGAGCGGCCTCGCCTCCCTCTTTTCCCTGCTCTACCTCGCGCAGATCGTCAACTACGCGCCCGCGCTCGCCGTTCCTTCCGTGATCATCCTGCTCGCGACGGCGGCGCTGACCATCCTCGCGACCCTCGCCAAGATGCACTACAACCGGCGCCTGATGACCATCGGCGCCGAGCACAAGGGCCTCGAATACGCACTCATCGCCGGGGTGCAAAAGATCAAGCTGAGCGGCTCGGAAAAGCGCGCGTTCGCCAAGTGGGCGAACAGCTACGCCGAGTACATGGAGCTGAACTGCTCGAACGGCCTGCCGTGGCTGGTCAACCGCGCCGACATCGTGGCGCTGGCCATCACCCTCATCGGCACCGTGGTGATGTACTTCCTCGCCGTGCGTTCGGGCGTGACCGTCGCCGAGTACACCGCCTTCAACACCGCGTACGGGGAAGTCTCCGTCGCGTTCACCGCGCTGGCGGGCGTTGTCGGCTCTATCGCGAGCATCAAGCCCACCCTCGAGCTGGCGCGCCCCATCCTCGCCGCCCGCCCCGAAACGGACGAGCGCAAGCGGGTGCTCACCCGCCTGACGGGCGCCATCGAACTCAACAACGTCAGCTTCCGCTACGCGGACAATATGCCCCTCGTGCTCAACAACCTGTCGCTGAAGATCCACGCGGGGCAGTACGTCGCCGTCGTCGGGCGGACGGGCTGCGGCAAGTCTACCCTCATGCGGCTGCTGCTCGGATTCGAACGGCCGCAGAAGGGCGCCATCTACTACGACGGGCAGGACCTGACCAAGCTCGACCTCAAGTCGCTGCGCCGCAACCTGATCGGCGTGGTCACGCAAGACGGCAAGCTCTTCCAGGGGGATATCTTTTCGAACATCGTCATTTCGGCGCCCCACCTGACCCTCGACGACGCCTGGCGCGCCGCGGAGATCGCGGGCATCGCAGACGACATCCGCAAGATGCCGATGGGCATGAACACCCTCGTCTCCGAAGGGGGCGGGGCCATCTCGGGCGGGCAGCGGCAGCGGCTGATGATCGCGCGCGCCGTCGCGCCCGGGCCCAAGATCCTGATGCTGGACGAGGCGACCAGCGCGCTGGACAACATCACGCAGAAAAAGGTCTCCGACGCGCTCGCCTCCCTCAAATGCACCCGCTTCGTCATCGCGCACAGGCTGTCCACCATCAAAGAGTGCGACCGCATCCTCGTGCTGGACGGGGGGAAGATCGTAGAAGACGGCAAATACGACGAACTGATCGCCAAGGGCGGGCTGTTCGCCGAGCTGGTCGAGCGGCAGCGCATCGACCGATAGACGGCGCGGGCGCCGCCCGCGAAAATACGGCATCAAAAAAGGAGGAAAAAACCATGGCTCTGTTCGGCAAAAAGAACAAGACAGACAAAATGGGCAAGGCGGACGAATTCCTCGACCCCGCCAAAGACACCTTCCTCGGCCCGGACAAGGGGCTGAGCGAGGAGCTCGACCTCGACGAACTCGGCTCGGTGACGGGGGGCGTGCGCCTCTCGCACGAGAACATTTACGGCAGCAAGGAGAATGATAAGGGCGCAAAGCGCTGATCTTGCCCCTTTTCCGCAGCATATTTCTGAAAAAGGCTTGCCATTGCGGGCGCAATGCGCTACAATAAAATCGAGGCCGCCCGCAGAGCGGGCCCGCCCACCCAAGGAGAGACGCAACGATTATGATGAACATTACAAAAACGCAGAACGGATCGGAACTGACCATCGCCCTCGAGGGCCGGCTGGATACCAGCACGGCGCCCCAGCTGGAGGCCGAGCTCAAGCGCAGCATCGACGGCGTGACGTCGCTCGTGTTCGACTTCGCCAAGCTCGAGTACCTCTCCTCGGCGGGGCTGCGCGTCCTGCTCGCCGCGCAGAAGGTGATGAACCGCCAGGGCTCGATGGCCCTCTGCAACGTCAACGAGACCATCATGGAAGTCTTCGAGATCACGGGGTTCGTCGACATCCTCACCATCCGGTGACCGCACCGCCATGAGCAAAAAGGCGAAACGGGCAAAGCGGAGGGGGATGTCTCTGCGCGCAAAGATCGTGACCGCGTTCGTGGTCATGGCGCTGGTCATCGCGGCGACTTCTGTCGGCGTGAGCTACATCAACTACCAGAACGCCATGAACCGCAACTACGAGACGATGGCGACGAACGTCGCGAGCACGGCGGTGTCGCAGCTGGGCGCGCAGGACAACGTATCCGCCTACCTCTCCCTCGACACCCTCGAGGAGACGTACGCACAGCTCACCCCGACCGACCACTCCGCATCCGAATACATCGAAAACCAGTCAAGCTACATCTCCATCGTCAGCGCGCTGCGCGAGATCGTGGACGCGAACGACAACATCGTGCGCAGCTTGTACCTGATCGTCCCCTCGGCGGACGGCGTAGGGTTCTTTTACCTGTTTGACACCTCGCCCGACGAGGGAAGCCGCCGCTACTACGCCGAGTACGAGGCGTTTGCCGGCTCTTCGTTCGCAGACTTCGCGGCGGAGATGCGCGCGGGGGAGGATATCGACCCGGTCATCGGCGAGGCGCTCGGCTCGTGGCTGATGAACATCAGCTACCACGCGGAGACGGCCGGCGGCACCTCGTACTACCTGTGCGTTTCGCTGAGCATGGACGTGGTGCAGCAGGACCAGATCAACTTCTTCATCACGATGGCGGCGGTCGTCTTGGCCATCGTCGTGCTGTTCGTGATCATCTACCTCATCCTGTTCAACGCCATCCTCGTCACCCCCATCAAGCGGATGACCAAGGCGGCGGCAGACTTCATCGACGAGGGCTCGACGGACGAAGAGAGCTCGATCGCGGCGCTGGACATCCACACCGGCGACGAGCTGCAGAACCTCTCCGAATCACTCAAGAAGATGGAGGGGGACATCAACAACTACATCAACAACCTCTACTATTATACGGCCGAACAGGAACGGCTGGGCACCGAGCTGACCATTGCCCGGCAGATCCAGGCGGATATGCTGCCGAGCATCTTCCCCGCCTTCCCCGAGCACGAGGAGTTCGACATCTACGCGACCATGAACCCCGCCAAGGAAGTGGGCGGCGACTTTTACGACTTCTTCATGGTGGACGAGCGGCACCTGGCCATCGTCGTCGCGGACGTGTCCGGCAAGGGCGTGCCCGCCGCACTGTTCATGGTCATCGCCAAGACGCTCATCAAGGACCACACCCAGCAGCTGAAGACGGAGCTGGGCGAGGTGTTCACGAAAGTCAACACGCTGCTGTGCGACTCGAACAACGAAGGTATGTTCGTGACCGCATTCGAAGGGGTGCTCGACCTCGAGACGGGCGTGCTCACCTATGTGAACGCGGGGCACGAGCTGCCCTTCGTGATGGGGAAAGACGGCAAGTTCAAGCCCATCAAGATCCGCGCCGGGTTCGTGCTGGCGGGCATGGACGGGCTGCATTACCGCGCCGGGACCATGCAGCTGGAGGAGGGCGACAAGCTCTTCCAATACACCGACGGCGTCACCGAAGCGACGGCCGAAAACAAGGAGCTGTACGGCATGGACCGCCTCGAGGCGGTACTCAACGCCAACGCGGACAAACCGGTACACGACATCCTGCACGCGGTCAAGCGCGACATCGACGACTTCGTCGGCGAGGCCGAGCAGTTCGACGACATTACCATGCTGGGGCTGGAATTCAAGCGGCGCCAACATAAGAGCGAGGATACGGACGTGAAATCGATCACTCTGGACGCAATTACCGAAAATCTCGCTACCGTGACAGACTTCATCAACGATGAGCTGGGGCGGCACGACTGCTCGCCCAAGACGCTGATGCAGCTGGATATCGCCATCGACGAGATCTTCGGCAACATCGCCAGCTACGCCTACGCGCCGGGCACCGGCAAAGTGACGGTACAGATCCGCGTGGACGACAAGGCGCGCGCCGTGCGCATCACCTTCATCGACGGCGGCGTGCCCTACAACCCCCTCGCCAAGGAGGACCCGAACGTCAAACTTTCGGCGGAGGAACGCAAGATCGGCGGGCTGGGCATCTTCCTCGTCAAAAAGAGCATGGACGACATGAGCTACGAGTACAAGGACGGCAAAAACCGCCTCACGCTCGTCAAAAATTTCTGATACGCCGCTCGCCCCGCGCGGGGCAGCAAAGGGGCGCGCCGCAA
>CASEIS010000067.1 GCA_949287895.1 uncultured Bacillota bacterium | reverse complement strand
GGATAGGCCGCCCCCGCAGGAGGGAAAGAATGAAAGTTGTCATCATCGGCGGCGTCGCGGGCGGCGCGACGGCGGCGGCGCGCCTGCGCCGCCTCGACGAGCGCGCGCAAATCGTCGTGTTCGAGCGGGGCGGGTACGTCTCGTACGCCAACTGCGGCCTGCCGTATTACATCGGCGGCGTCATCACAGACCGCAAGAAGCTGACACTGCAGACGCCGCAGAGCTTTTTCAGCCGCTTCAACGTCGACGTGCGCGTACACAGCGAGGTGGTCGAGATCGACCGCGCCGCCAAGCGGGTGCGCGTCCGCCGCACGCAGGAGGGGAGCGAGTATTGGGAGAGCTACGACAAGCTCGTCTACGCGCCCGGCGCCGCGGCCATCCGCCCGCCCTTCGCGGGGGAGGGAGACCGCATCTTCACCCTGCGCACGGTGGAGGACACCTTCCGCTTGGACGACTTCCTGCGCGCAGAGCGGCCGGCGCGCGCCCTCGTCATCGGCGGTGGCTTTATCGGGCTGGAGGCGGCGGAAAACCTCGCCGAGCGGGGCGTCGCCGTCACCCTCGTGCAGATGGAAGACCAGGTCATGCTCCCCTTCGACTACGACATGGCCTGCATCCTGCGCGCGCAGCTGCTCGCCAAGGGCATCGACCTGCGCCTGCGCAGCAAGGTGGTCGGCCTCGCGCTGGCGGGGGAAGAAGTCACCGCTTCCGTAGAGGGCGGCGCCTCCCTTTCCGCCGACTTCGCCCTGCTCGCCATCGGCGTGACGCCCGAAACGCACCTCGCCAAAGCTGCGGGGCTGGAATTGGGCAGAAAGGGCGCCGTCGTCGTCGACGAACATATGCGCACCTCCGACCCCGACATCTACGCCGCGGGCGACGCGGTGCAGATCAAGGACGCCGTCACGGGCGCGGACACCCTCGTCCCGCTCGCCGGCCCCGCCAACAAGCAGGGGCGCATCGCCGCCGACAACATCGCCGGCATCCCCTCCGTCTACCGCGGCGCGCAGGGCTCCTCCGTGCTCAAACTCTTCGACATGACCGCCGCCTCCACAGGCCTCTCCGAAAAGGCAGCAGCCGCCGCGGGGCTGGAGGCGGGCAGCGCCCTTCTCTTCTCCCCCGAACACGCCAGCTACTACCCCGGCGGCCGCAACATGACCCTCAAAGTCGTGTACGAAAAGCCGACCGGCCGCATCCTCGGCGGACAGTGCATCGGATACGGCGGGGTGGAGAAGCGCATCGACGTGCTCGCCGTCGCCGTCCGCGCCAAGATGACGGCGGCTGACCTGACCGACCTCGACCTCTGCTACGCGCCCCCGTACTCCTCGGCGAAGGACCCCGTCAACATGGCGGGCTACGTCATCGAAAACATCCGCGCGGGGCTGGTGCGCCAGCACACCTGGAAGGACGTGCCCGCCATTGCCGCCGACCCGAACGCCCTCCTGCTCGACGTGCAGACGCCGCCCGAGTACGCCGCCGCGCATATCGAGGGGGCGGTCAACATCCCCGTCGACGAGCTGCGCGCCCGCCTCGGCGAACTGGACAAGGGCAAGACCGTCTACGTCAACTGTTACAGCGGCCTGCGCAGCTACATCGCCTGCCGCATCCTCTCGGCCAACGGCTTCGCCTGCTCCAACCTCGCGGGTGGCATCCGCTTCTACTCCGTGGTCGCGCAGGGCGGCTCATATGACGCCGTTTCCCGCCACCTCTGCGGCCTGCCCGCACAGCGCTGAACCAATCGTATTCTAAATAATATTTGATATTCATTCCGTCTCTACATGGCATAATAGGAGGGGCGGGGGGGGCCCGCCGGGGGGCCCGCCCCCCCGGTGGTTTTTTTTTGTTTTGTTGGGGGGGCGCACATCAGGGGGGGGG
>CASEIS010000066.1 GCA_949287895.1 uncultured Bacillota bacterium | reverse complement strand
CGAGGATGAGCTCGGCTACATCATCCCGCCCAACACCCCCTTCGTCGGCCGCTCCTTCAACGCGACGCGCGCCGGCATCCACGCGGACGGCATGCTCAAGGACCCCGAGATCTACAACATCTTCGACACTGCCAAGATCCTCGGCCGCCCCGCGCGCGTCTCTATCAACAACGCCAGCGGCCTGGCGGGCATCGCCTACTGGATCAACGACTACTATTCTCTGCCCGAAGAGCACCGCATCGACAAGCGCGACGACCTCGTCGTGCAGATGAAGGCGCTCATCGACGCCGAATATGACGCCGGCCGCAACAGCATCATGGGCGACGACGAGCTGGACAACATGATCCGCCAGCTCGACCGCGCGCGCCACCGCGAGTTCGTCGCGTTCGGCGGTTCGCGGTAAGCGTTTTCACACCCTTTTTTGAAAATTTTTCAAGATTTTTTCAAAAAGGTATTGAAAGTCGCGCCGAAAAAGTGTACAATAGAATCACCAATAAGAATAGACGGAGGTTCTCATGATCAAGATTATTTACGGACCCAAAGGTACCGGCAAGACGAAGATCCTTATCGACGAGGCGAACGGCAAAGTCGCCGCCGCCAAGGGACACATGATCTTCATTACCAATACCAAGCGCTACATGTATGACCTTCATAGAGATATCCGCGTGATCGATACGAGTGACTACCAGATCGCGGGCGAGGAAGCTCTGTGCGGCTTCGTCAAGGGTGTCGTCGCCGCGAACAACGACAACGAGTACCTGTTCATCGACGGCGCCGCGCGCATCGCGGGCAAGGATATCAAGGATATGGCGGCCTTCTATTACATGCTCGACCGCCTGTCCGCCAGCAACGACCTCACCATCTACGTGACATGCAGCTGCGCGAAGGAAGAACTGCCCGACTTTGTGGCAAAGTACCTGTAATTTGACCCTTTGAGAAGTGAGCGCGCCCTCCCCGCAGGGGAGGGCGGCTTCCGAATGTTCGCATTTTCCGCCCGCTTCGGGCGCGGCGCAGCGGCGCCGATCAAACGAGTATAAGGAGAACAGCATGAAATTCATCAGTACGCGCGGGGGAGAATGCGTGACGGGCGCGCGGGCGATCGCGCAGGGCATCGCCGAAGACGGCGGCCTGTTCGTGCCGGAGAGCTTTCCGCAGGTCACTGCGGAGGAGCTGCAGGCGATGGTGCCGATGAGCTACGCCGAGCGCGCGGCCACGGTACTGCATAAATTTTTGGACGATTACGACTTCGACGAATTGAAGGCTGCCTGCGAAAAGGCGTACGCTCAATTTGAAGAAGGGGATGCCGCGCCCCTCGTGCGCGTGGACGCCGGGCTGTATATGCTCGAGCTGTTCCACGGCCCGACGTGCGCCTTCAAAGACATGGCGCTCACCCTCTTGCCCTATCTGCTGCGCAAGGGGTGCGACCTGTGCGGCATCCGCGAAGAGGTGCTCATCCTCGTCGCGACCAGCGGCGACACGGGCAAGGCCGCGCTCGAGGGCTTCAAGGACGCCGAGGGCGTCAAGATCATGGTCTTTTACCCGAGCGACGGCGTCAGCAAGATGCAGAAGCTGCAGATGGCGACGCAGGAGGGCAAAAACGTCAACGTCCTGGCGGTACGCGGCAACTTCGACGAGTGCCAGTCCGCCGTCAAACGCATCTTCACGAGCGAACAGTGCAAGGCAGAGCTGCTGCAGAAGGGGGTCGTCCTCTCCTCGGCAAACTCCATCAATTTCGGCCGCCTCGCCCCGCAGATCGCCTACTACTTCTCCGCCTACCTCGACCTGCTCTCTTCCGACCAGATCGAGCCGGGAGAAAAGGTCAACTTCGCCGTCCCCACCGGCAACTTCGGCAACATCCTCGCCGCCTACTATGCGATGCGCATGGGGCTGCCCGTCGGCAAGCTCATCTGCGCCTCCAACAAAAACAACGTCCTGACCGACTTCATCCGCACCGGCGTGTACGACAAGCGCCGCGAGTTCTATAAGACGATGTCCCCCTCGATGGATATCCTCATCTCGAGCAACCTCGAGCGGCTGCTCTTCGAGATCTCCGGCCGCGACGCCGCGCGCGTGCGCGCGCTGATGGATGCACTCGCAAAGGAGGGCGTCTATTCCCTCTCCGACGCCGAGCGCGCGCAGGTGCAGGCGCTGTTCTGCGGCGATTTCTGCGGCGAAGACGAGACGGTCGAGACTATCTACGAGTTCTTTGAAGAGTACCAGTACCCGATGGATACGCACACCGCCTGCGCGATGTACGCCGTCGAAAACTACCGCGCGCGGAATGAAAAGGATCACACGCCCGTCGTCGTCGTCTGCACGGCCAGCCCGTACAAGTTCCCGCAGGACGTCATGTACGCCATCACCGGCAACGACATCAAGGACAGCTTCAAGGCGATCAAGCACCTGAACATCGCCACCGCGATGAAGGTGCCCAAGAGCCTCGCCAAGCTGCGCGACAAAAAGGTGCGCTTCACGGCAGTCGCCGATAAGGACAAGCTGTACGCCGAGGTGCTCAAATTCGTCGACCAAAAGTAAAACCAAAGAGCGAAGATCCCGCCCGTTTTCGGCGGGATTTTTTCTTTGCGCAATGTGCAAAAATGTGCTGCGATTTCGTTGACAAACGCCGCCGCTTCGTATATACTATATCCACAAAGTAAAAATTCGTGCGCACACAAGATATTGTGTAAACGACAGAATGCTTTTCGCAACTGGTGGTAGAGCAGGGAACTGCAGGGGAGCGGAGAGCGAGATTTGCCGACCACCTGGGCAGCTTTTCTTCGGGCTGCGCAGGTTTTTTTATTCCAAAATTTCGGGAGGATCGGATCTATGAACAAGCAGTTTGCACCGGGCGCATACGAACACACCATCGACGTGCGCAACTTCATCCAGACCAACTACACACCGTACGAAGGCGGGCCGGAGTTCCTGTGCCCGGCTACGGCGCGCACCCGCGCGCTGATGGACGAGGTCAACGCCCTGCTCAAGGCGGAGAGCGACAAGGGCGGCGTGCTCGATATCGACACCGGCCGCGTCTCCTCGCTGCTTACCTATCCCGCCGGCTACATCGACCGCGACAAGGAAATCATCGTCGGCCTGCAGACGGATGCCCCCCTCAAGCGCGGCGTCAACCCCTTCGGCGGCATCCGCATGGCGCGCCAGGCGTGCGAGGCGTACGGCTATAAGCTCTCCGACCTCGTCGAGACGGAGTTTTCGTACAAGACCACCCACAACGACGCCGTCTTCCACGTCTATACGGACGAGATGAAGGCTGTGCGGCACGCGGGGCTGCTCACGGGTCTGCCCGACGCCTACGGGCGCGGCCGCATCATCGGCGACTACCGCCGCGTCGCCCTCTACGGCGTCGATCGCCTGATCGAGGGAAAGAAGGCGGACAAGCGCGCCTACGGCGAGCGCCCGATGAGCGAGGCGAACATCCGCACCCTCGAAGAGCTGTACAAGCAGATCGACTTTTTGCAGAAGCTCAAGGACATGGCGCTGCTGTACGGCGTCGACATCTCCGCGCCCGCGCAGAATGCGCGCGAGGCCATCCAGTGGACGTACTTCGCCTATCTTGCCGCCATCAAAGAGCAGAATGGCGCGGCGATGAGCTTGGGCAGGGTCTCCACCTTCTTCGACATCTATATCGAGCGCGACATTGCAGACGGCACCTTGACGGAAGAGCAGGCGCAGGAGCTGATCGACGACTTCGTCATCAAGCTGCGCATCACCCGTCAGCTGCGCACCCCCGAGTACAACGAGCTGTTCGGCGGCGACCCGACCTGGACGACGGAGAGCATCGGCGGCATGGGGGAGGACGGCCGCACGCTGGTCACCCGTACCTCCTTCCGCATCCTGCACACCCTCTACAACCTCGGCGCCGCGCCCGAGCCCAACCTGACCGTGCTCTGGTCGGAAAAGCTGCCCGCGCCCTTCAAAAACTTCTGCGCCAAGGTCTCCATCGACACCGATTCCATCCAGTACGAGAACGACGACCTCATGCGCCCCATCTACGGCGACGACTACGGCATCGCCTGCTGCGTGTCCGCGATGAAGATCGGCAAGCAGATGCAGTTTTTCGGCGCGCGCTGCAACCTCGCCAAGCTGCTGCTCCTCTCCATCAACGGCGGCAAAGACGAAAAGAGCGGCAAGCAGCTCGGCCCCGTCGGCGAGAGCTTTACCGGCGTGCTCGACTACGAAACGGTGCGCGCCGCCTACCACAAGTACATGGCGTGGCTGTGCCGCCTGTACGTGAATACCCTCAACGTCATCCACTACATGCACGACAAGTACGCGTATGAAAAGATCCAGATGGCGCTGCACGACACCGAGGTCGAGCGCTTCCTCGCCTGCGGCGTGGCCGGCTTCTCCGTCGCGGTCGATTCCCTCTCCGCCATCAAGTACGCCAAGGTGACCCCGCGCTACGACGAGCAGGGCATCCTCTGCGGTTTCGATACCGAGGGCGACTTCCCCAAATACGGCAACGACGACGACCGCGCCGACGAAATCGCCGCCGATCTCGTGCGCGAGTTCTATGAAGAGCTCAAAAAGACGCCCGCCTACCGCGGCGCCGTGCATACCCTCTCCGTGCTGACCATCACGTCCAACGTCGCCTACGGCAAAAAGACGGGCGCCACGCCGGACGGCAGGGCGGCTGGTGAGCCCTTCGCGCCGGGCGCCAACCCCATGCACGAGCGGGACGTGAGCGGCGCGCTCGCCTCCCTCAACTCGGTCGCCAAGATCCCGTACGACTGCTGCCGCGACGGCATCTCCAACACCTTCTCCATCGTCCCCTCCGCGCTGGGCGAAACGCGCGAGGACAGGGCGGAGAACTTGTGCGACATGCTGGACGGCTACTTCGGCCATGGCGCCCATCACCTCAACGTCAACGTGTTCGATCGCAGCCGCCTCATCGCTGCGATGGAGCACCCCGAACTGTACCCCAACATCACCGTCCGCGTCTCCGGCTACGCCGTCAACTTCCATAAACTCTCCCGCGCCCACCAGCTCGAGGTGATCAAGCGCACCTACCACGCGCGCGTATGAGCGGCCCCGTCGGTTACATCGATTCCGTCTACTGCGGCTCGGGGGTGGACGGCCCCGGCCTGCGCTGCGTCGTCTTCTTTTCCGGCTGCAACCTGCGCTGTCCCTTTTGCCATAACCCCGAAACGCTGTTTAAGCGAGGTACTATGTCAGACATAAGCGGCCTTTTGGAGCGGCTCAAACGCTACCGCGGCTACTTCCGCCGTGGCGGCGTCACCATCTCGGGCGGGGAGCCCTTCCTGCAAAGGGACTTCGCCCTCGCCCTCGCGCGGGCGCTGCGCGCAGAGGGCATCCGCGTCTGCTTCGAGACCAACGGCCACATCTGCGACGCCGAACTGATCGCCGCGGGCGACATCGTGTGCGACGTCAAGAACCAGGAGACGGACGACCTCTCCGCGTACGAGCGTTTTTTTGAGGAATGTGTGCGGCAGGGCAAAGTCGCCCGCGTCACCAACGTGCTGCTCCCCGGCGTCAACGACGGGGAGGGGAAGATCGCATCCCTCGCGCGGCTGGTGCACCGCTTCTTCCCCGGAGAGCGCATCCGCTTTCTGCCCTTTCGCAAATTGTGCGAGCAGAAATACGCCGAGCTGGGCATTCCTTTCCCCTGCGCCGCCGTGCGCGAGGCGGAGGAGGAAGACGTCGCCCGCGCGGAGGAGATCGCCCAAAATGCGGTGCTCTGAGCGCAGGTCATGGCGATTTGCGCGAGATTTTGATCGTTTACACAGTACTATGCGAGACATAATACGCCGAAAGAGGGCGGAGCACCTTGCGGTGCCCCGCCCTCTTTTGCCACCATCTCGGTAAAGCATAGGGAATAAAAAGTGTAAAAAACAGGCCCGCGGCAAAAGCCGCGGGCCTTCGCGCATATCG
>CASEIS010000065.1 GCA_949287895.1 uncultured Bacillota bacterium | reverse complement strand
AACCTGATACAGAAAATTGTGCTTTACGACGACCGCTTTGAGATCTACTACAACTATCTGAATCATATGCCGCCGGCAGAGGATGATCCCGATAAAACCATTCGGGAATTATCTTTAAGCGGGTGTTCGGACACGTCACCTTTGTGTCCACCAAAAAAAGAGAGGGTACCATCGGTACCCTCTCTTTTTTGGTGGAGCTGCATAGGAATCGAGCAGGTCGCGAAGCGAGCTGTTCGTGCGCGAAGCGCTTTGCGGCGCAGCCGCAAGCCCCGTTTATCTCCACAGGAAAAGGCAGACAGGATAGACCGGTCTGTTTTTTTGGCGGAGAGGGGAATGAGCCGCGCGCGGCGAACATTCTTCGATGCCCTTCAAACGCTTGACAAACGGGGCGCGGGCGGGTATAACGGTGAGAGAGAAAAACCGAGGGCTTTGCCCTCACGGAGGACATATGCAGGCAGACAGCAAGGCGGCCGGGCGGGATGGCGCGGCGGAAGGGCAAAAAGATATAAAAGAGCGGGTCGGCGCGCCCGCGGCGGATACGGCGCGGCTGCTGCTCGTTCGGCACGGGCAGAGCCTCTCCAACGTGGGCGGCGTGTTCACGGGGCAGACGGACGTGCCCCTCTCGGCGCTGGGAGAAAAGCAGGCGGCGGCGCTGTGCGCCTACCTTCTGCGCACCTATACCATCGACGCCGTCTATGCGAGCGACTTGCAGCGCGCCGTGGCGACGGTGCAGCCGACGGCGGACGCGCTCGGGCTGCCCGTCCGCCGCGAGCGGGCGCTGCGCGAGATCGACGGCGGCGCGTGGGAGGGAGAGCCGGTCTCCTTCATCGCGCAGCATTACGCCGCCGACTACGCCCTTTGGCGGGAGGATATCGGCCTCGCCCGCTGCACGGGCGGCGAATCGATGCGCGCGCTGCAGGTGCGGGCGGCGGCAGCGGCCGAGGGCATCGCCGCGCGCAGCCTCGGCAAGACGGTGCTCATCGCGACGCACGCCGCCTTTCTGCGCGCCCTGCTGTGTTATTGGCAGAAGGTGCCCCTCGAGGGGATGAAGGACGTGCCGTGGGTGCCCAACGCCTCGGTGACGGAGGTGCTCTGGAAGGAGAATGAAGCGCCGATCGTGCGCCCGGCAGAATATTCCTTCCTGCACGGGCAGGTGACCCGCCTCGCTTCCGGCATCTGAAGGGACCGCTGCAACGGGGCGGCAGCGCCGAACGCGCCGCCCGTCCCCTTTATAATACGCGCGCGCGACATATTATATATATGTTCCCGATATGCGCGGGGCCCTTTCTCACACTTTTTCTTTGGAGCTGGCGCAGAGCGCGGAGATTTCTCGGCGGGCTGCTGCCTGCGAAATCTTCCGATTTAAAAGACGACCCCGCGGGCGCTTGTGCGCGCCCGCGGGGTCGTCTTTCAAATCGCGGAAATTTGTTTTGTCGGCTTAAAACAAATTTCGCGAGCAATTTATAGAATGAGGCTCCCGATCTGGTAGACGGCGCAGGTGATCACCCAGGCGACGACCAGTTGGAAGAGGACGGTAAAGCCCGTCCAGCCCCAGCTCTTCGACTCTTTATGGATGGTCGCGATGGTCGCGGCGCAAGGGATGTACAGCAGGCAGAAGATCATCAGACAGAGGGCGTTGAGGGGGCCGAACCCGATGCCGCCGAGGGCGGCGGCGAAGGCACTCATGCCCTCGGGTGAGCTGGCGTTGACGATGCCGAAGAGCACCGCGCAGCTGGAGACGACCACTTCTTTTGCCGAAATGCCCGCGATGAGCGCGACGACGGTCTGCCAGAATCCCAGTCCGACGGGGATAAAGACGGGCACGAGCCATTGGCCGATGAGTGCGGCGAAGCTGTTTTCCATGTCCGTCACGAAGCCGGCCGGGCCGAAGTAGAGCAGCACCCAGATGATGAGCGTCGCCACGAGGATGGTGGTGCCCGCCTTCACGAGGTAGTCTTTGATCTTCTCCCACACATAGATGGACACCGTGCGCGCGTCGGGCAGCTTGTACTCGGGCAGCTCGATGATCAGGTAGTTGGCCGTCTTTTTGCGGTCGAAGAGGTGGATGACGGCGGTCACGGCGATGGCGACGACGATGCCGATGAGGTACATGGAGTAGGCGACGACCATCGCGTACTGCGCAAAGAACATCTCCGCGAAGAGGATATAGATGGTCAGCCGCGCGTTGCAGCTCATAAAGGGGGTCACCAGCATGACCTTGTAGCGGTCGCGCTTGCTTTCGAGCGCGCGCGAGGCCATGATGGCGGGCACGGTGCAGCCGAAGCCGAGCAGCATGGGGATGAACGCCTTGCCCGAGAGGCCCAGCTTGCTCATGATCCCCTCCATCACATACGCCACGCGCGCCATGTAGCCGCTGTCTTCGAGGAAGGCGAGGGCGAGGAAGAGGATCAGGATGTTCGGCAAAAAGGTGATGATCGTTCCGACGCCCGCGATGATGCCGTCGACGACGAGTGAGGTGACGATCTCGTGCGCGCCGATGCTCTGCAGCCCGGCGCTCGCCGCGTCGGAAAGCGCCCCGATGCCCAGTTCAAACAAACTCTTGATGGCGTCCCCCACGAAGAAGGTGAGGAAGAAGATGAGCGCCATCACCCCGAGGAAGATGGGGATGCTCCAGATGCGGTGGGTGAGCACGCGGTCGAGCGCCTCGGTCAGGCGGTCCTGCCGCTGCTTGTGCACGAGCACCTCGCGGATGATCTCGTCGATGAAGTCATACTTCTGGTTGATGATCTCCGATTCGTAGCTCTTATCCAGCACGTCGGGCAGGTCTACGGGGTACTTTTCGCAGATCTCCTTGTCCTGTTCGAGCAGCTTGAGGGCGTGCCAGCGCTTGTTGACGAGGTCGGGGTACTTTTTGTCGAGGGCGGCGATGACGGCGTCGATCTTGTCCTCCATCTCGTCCGAGTACACCATCGCGTATTCCTTGTGGTGGTCGTGGCGGTGGTGCGATACGCTCGTGTGCTCGTGCACCAGCGTGTCGGGCGCGGTGTGCCCCTTGTGGTGCACGGCGGCGTGCAGCAGGATGTCCAGCCCCCGCCGCTTGCGCGCGGAGACGGGCACCACCGGGATGCCCAGCATCTCGGGCAGGCGGTGCATGTCGATCTCCATGCCCCGCTTGGTCACGATGTCCATCATGTTCAGCGCCAGCACGACCGGCTTTTGCAGCTCGAGCAGCTGCAGCGTCAGGTACAGGCTGCGCTCGAGGGCGGAGGCGTCCGCCACATTGATGACGACGTCCACCTCGTCGCTGAGGATGAACTGCCGCGCCACCGTCTCTTCCATCGTGTACGAGGTCAGGCTGTATGTGCCGGGCAGGTCGACGAGGTGGATCTGCATATCATGGTCGCGGATGGTGCCTTCCACCTTTTCGACGGTCACGCCCGGCCAGTTCGCCACCTTCAGGTTTGCACCCGTATAGGCGTTGAACAGCGTCGTCTTGCCGCAGTTGGGGTTGCCGATGAACCCGATGGTCATGTCATGCGCGCCCATCTGCTTCGCTCACCCCGATGTTTTTCGTCACGTTGTACCCGAGCGCGAACCGCGTTCCGCGCAGTTTGATGATGAGGATGCCCTTGCCCTTTCGGTTCAAAACGGTGACGGGCGTCTTGTCCGTCATCCCGAGCGCCTCCAAGTGCCGCTGCATCTCAAAGGGCAGGTCGATGCGTTCGACGACGTACGTCTGCCCCGCCTTCGCTTCGCTCAGCGTCATATTCTTCTCCTGTAAGTGCCGCCTCGTGCGGCTTTGGAACTTTTTCGCCCTCTATTATCTCACAAATGCCGCCCCGCTTGCAAGTAAATCGGGCACGTCTGCAAAAAAAAGCGCCCTGCCCGCGGCAGAGCGCTCCTTCTTTATTTATAATCATGAGGATGTCAGCCCTCGCCTCGTCCTGCGGCGCGTATGCTGCCGCCGCGCCCCGTCAGACGGTTTCGACGGCGCCCGCAAACAGCGCGCTGCCGTCCGCGCCGAGCAGAATAAACCCGAAGGCGCGGTCGACGGTAAAGTCGAGGTACACCTGTTTGATGCCCGGGTCGGCCGCAGTCGGGCCCATGTCTGAAACAGTCGCGGCCGCCCCCTCGACGCCCTTGCGGTCTACGTTCAGCTGCACCTCCTGGCGCACGCTGCGGCAAAAGATCCCCTCCGCGTCCGGTAGCAGGGGAGAGAGGTCGCACGCGTCCTCGTCGAAGAGGTCGCCGATGCCGAACGTCTCTGTAAGCAGCGCCTTTAAATCGGCGCTCCCGCCCGCCGTAAAGGCGGGGAAGATGCAGCGGGTGTAGTAGAAAGTGTCGCCGTCCTCGCTCGCTTCATTCGCGTCCGCGGCGCAGGCTTCGGCGATGTTGCCTGCGGTGAATACGTCGCCGACGCCCTTGCCCTCGTCGGGCAGGATAAAGAACAGGCGGCAGCCGCCCTGCAGTTCGGCGAAAAAGCTCGCGTACCCGTCGCCCTCGTGCGGCCTGCCCGCGGCGTAGGTGCCGCGCAGCAGGGGCAGCTCCTTTACGCTGCCGTCCGCCTGCGTAAAGGGCAGGGGGTCGGTCAGGGCGAGGTCGCCCCCATCCTGCAGCCAGACGTCCTTCAGGTACAGCGTGTTCACCAGCGCAAAGGCGGTCAGCTCGTCCAGCCCGAAGTTGCGATCGATCAGCCCCTTCGTCTGCTCCTTGATAAAGCGGCGCAGCGCGCCGTTCGCCTCCTCGTTGCGGCCGGCAAAGTCCGCCGCGTAGCTGTAGCAAAAGTACTTTTCCGCCAGCGCGTCGATGCAGGTCTCTTCAAAGGGGAGCCCCTCCTGCAGCCAGATCGAGTTGGTCGGCAGCACTTTCGAGCGCGCAGAGTCGTGGCAGACGCCGCGGTAAAGGAGGGCGAAGTTCTCGCCGAGCGCCTGCGCGTCCGTGCCCAGCGCCTGCAAAAGCTGCGCCTGCGTCTCGCCCGCCGTGCACTCCGCCGCCAGGGCGAGCGCCATGTAGGCGGACAGCGGCGACACGGCAAAGTTCTGCTCCCCGCCCTGCGCGCGCGCGGCGTATGCCGCCGCGGCAAAGCGGGCGGAAAAGTCTGCCGCCCCCGCCTGCAGCGCGGCGAGCCCCTCGCTTTCGCGCTCTGTAAAGGAGAGCGCTTCGGGCTGCGCGGGCGCGCCCAGTTCCTCGCCGCGATAGGCGCACCCCGCCAGCATCGTGCAGGCGAGCAGCGCGCACGTCGCGGCCGCAGCCATGCGTTTCCAAAGTTTCATCGCCGTTTCCTCCATTTCATTTGATTTTTCGGAAGGGCCGCCGCGCCGCCGAGCGGGGCAGGCGGGGGAGAGAGGGTTCCCGCCCGCCCCGCCGAGGGAGCGCTTTCGGAGGTCTTCCTGCCTATTGGACGTGCAGATAGCCTTTTTTACTCATCTCTTTTTGGGCAAATCGCCAAAATATTTCCAAAAACCGTAAAAAAGCCCGTCGCTGCGGCAAAAAATTTGTAAAGATATCTTGACAACACGCAGAAATGATATATAATAAAAGCACATAAACCGTGCATCTCGCGTCAAAAATTTTGCGATCCGTGAGAGAATATTTGATAGCATAGTATTTTTGGCATAAAATGTTCGGGCGAGGCGCGGTGAAAAAAATGGACACGTGCGCATACGGGCGCGCATGCGGGAAAGACATCTGCGGCATACTATCTGAGCGACCGGCTTGCGGCGGCCCCGAAGGGGCGCGGACAGGGGAGGTGATCTGCAACAGGCAAGTTCGGGAGGAAAACATAGTTCGCAAGAGATCAGGAGCAAGGAGGAAAAAATCGATCTTATGAAAGCGAAACTCAGAAAGCTGCACATCGTACTCATATCCATCACGGCGGTCCTCTTGGTATTGGCGATCGCGCTGACCATCGCGGCAAACATCCCCGCGCTCAAATCGATCGCCTACACCTACGTTGGCCGCGGCGAGGGCAGGCCCGTTCAGCTGGAGGGAACCGAAAGCTGGGATACAAACTATTATGACCCTCAGTTCGACAACAAAGACGCCACCGTCGAAAACGGCGAAAACGTCACGCGCGAATTGAGCGAAGAGGGCTTTATCCTTCTCAAAAACGAGGGCGGCGCGCTGCCGCTGGATACGTCGGATACCGTCAGCCTCATCGGCCGCGGCGCGGTCGACCCGCTGTACGGCGGCTCCGGCTCGGGCAACGTCGACGTCAGCACCGCCGCTTCCCCCTACTCGGGCATCGAGCAGGCGGGCTTCACGTTAGACGACGCCTCTTACAACTACTTTATGGCGCAAAAGGGCAACTACCCCCGCTGCCAGATCGTCATGGACAAGTACGATGAGTCGCAGTGGCTGATCGGCGAGATCGCCTACGACGGCTCCGATGCCGCGCCCTTCACCGTCGGGGGAGGCGTCGCGGTGTACGTCATCTCCCGCGCGGGCGGCGAGGGCTGGGACCTCTCGTCCGACCTGATGCGCGACGCCGCGGGCAGCGCCGCCTTTGCCAACATCATCGCGACAAACGCCAACGCCAGGGCGGAGTACGAAACGTACGTCGCCGGGCAGCACCAGCTCGAGCTGAGCACCTACGAAAAGAATTGGCTCGAGTTCTGCAAAAAGAATTACGAAAAGACCATCGTCGTCATCAACTCGTCCAATATCATGGAGCTGGGCGAACTGCAGGCGGACGCGGGCGTAGACGCCATCCTCTGGGTCGGCGGCCCCGGCTCGACCGGCTTTGACGCGCTGGGCAACATCCTCGCCGGCGAGGTCAACCCCTCCGGCCATACCGTCGATATCTGGCCGGCAGACTTCACCAAGGATCCCACCTTCGTGAACACCGCCGCCATCAACCAGTACAGCGACATCGGCGAGGGCGACGTCGCCGTGGGCGACAGCAACATCGCCGCCGCCTTCACCACCCAATACGAGGAGGGCATCTACCTCGGCTACCGCTACTACGAAACGGCCGCCGAAGAGGGCTTCATCGACTACGACGAGGCGGTCGTCTATCCCTTCGGGTACGGCCTCTCGTATACCGAGTTTTCTTACAGCGACCCGTCGTGGAGCGTCTCGGGCAACGAGATCACCGCGACCGTCACCGTCAAAAACGACGGCGACGTCGCCGGCAAAGACGTCGTGCAGCTGTACTACTCGGCGCCGTACACCGAGGGCGGCATCGAAAAGTCGTCCGTCGTGCTGGGCGGCTTCGCCAAGACGGATCTCATCGCCCCGGGCGATACCGACACCGTGGCCATCACCCTCGACCGCGACGAGATGGCCAGCTACGACTATAAGGGCACCAAGATCGCGGGCGGCGGCTATGTGCTGGAAGAGGGCGACTATATCATCAGCCTGCGTTCCGATTCGCACACCCTGCTCCCCGGCGAAGGCATGACGTACACCTACGAAGTGGGCGGCGACGTCTTCTACAACGAAGTGACCACCGTCGCCGACGGCGAGATCCTCTTCGAAAAGCAGCCCGCCGTCAACCGTTTCAACGACGTGTCCGCCATCTTCAAGGACACCCCGACCGCCGGCTACGCGCTGCCGATGAGCCGCGCAGACTTCGCCGGCACCTTCCCGACCGCGCCGACGGCAGACGATCTGCTCGCCAAAAAGATCACCCTCACCTACGAGGAGGACGGCGAAACGGTCACCAAGACGATCGCAGACTTCCTCAAGCCCTTCGACCCCGCCACCGACCTCATCTTTGAAGACGCGGAGATGCCGACGATGGGCGCAGACAGCGGCATCGTCCTCTCGTCTATGCGCGGCATCGGCTACGGCGAGGCCATCTGGGATACCTTCCTCGATCAGCTGACGGTGGAAGACTACACCGAGCTCGCCACGGCGGCGCTCGCGTCCAACGCCTACAACACGCCCGAAGTCGCGTCGCTGGGCAAGAGCCGCACGCAGGACTTCGACGGCCCGCAGGGCTTCTCGTCGCTGTTCGGCTCGACGGGCTGCTGCGCCTACTGCTCGGAGGTCGTCATCGCCTCCACATGGAACCTCGAGCTCGCTTACGAGATGGGCAACGCCGTCGGCGAAGAGTCCATCATCAACGGCTACAACGGCTGGTACGGCCCCGCGATGAACATCCACCGCTCGCCCTTCTCCGGCCGCAACTTCGAGTACTACTCCGAAGACGCCTTCCTGTCCGGCGTGATGGGCGCGGCCGTCGTCGAAGGCGCAGCCGATATGGGCTGCTACGCCTATATCAAGCACTTCGCCCTCAACGATACCGAGGTCAAGCGCACCACCAACCAGTGCGCCTGGGCGACCGAACAGACCATCCGCGAGATCTACCTCAAGCCCTTCCAATACGTCGTGGAAAACACCTCCACCGAGATGAAGTATATCTCCGACGACCAGGGCACCGTCTCCACCGTCACCATGCCCGGCCTGAAGGCGATCATGTCTTCTTTCAACCGCATCGGCGGCACCTGGGCGGGCGGCAGCTACGCGCTCATGACCGAGGTCCTGCGCGGCGAGTGGGCGTTCCGCGGCGTCGCTATCTCCGACTTCAACCTGTACGAGTATATGCCCGCCGACCAGGGCGTGCGCGCCGGCACCGATATGCAGCTCTCCTTCGGCAAGGCCTTCGCCGATACCCAAAGCGCCACCTCGCGCCAGGCCATGCGCACCGCGTACAAGAACATGTGCTACACCGTCGCCAACTCCAACCTCATGCAGGGCGTCGCCCCGGGCGCGACCATCGTCTACAGCCTCGCCTGGTGGGAGATCGCCATCATCGTCTACGACGTCGTCGTGGTCGTGCTGGCCGTTGCCTGCGCCGCCTTCATCGTCATCGACATGAAGAGGAGGAAGGAGCGCGCAGCGATGTGACCGCTCGGAGAAATAGTTTTAAGCTTGCTCACAAAAATAATTTCGAGCTGACGAAATTATTTTTCGTGATTTGAAGACAACCCCGCGGGCGCGCAAGCGACCGCGGGGTTTTCCTCATCATCGCGCGTTTAATGGCACGCTTTTGATAGCGCGCGATGATTTCACCTTTCCTCGAGCAGCGCCCATGCGCTGTAAGGGGAAAAAGGCAAAAGCGTGGTTTTGCCTTTTTCAACGGGTTTTAAGCAAGGACCGTTCCCGCGCGCAGCGATGTGACCGCTCGGAGAAATAGAGTTTTAAGCCGACAAAACAAATTTTTTCGAAAATAAGATAACAGGACGGGCCCCGCGCTGCGGGGTCCGTTTTCTGCCCTTCGCAAAAAAATTTTTTGCGGCAGAAAGTAGGGGAGGGGCGCGTTTTCGGCGGCGCCGCACAGGCGCGTTTTTGCGCACATATAACGTGAATTGCCGTTTTTCCAACACGAATGGAAGAAAAAATGCATTTCACGTCAAAAAACCGAATGTTCGTGTTGCGGCCTTTCAAACAGTTGCAATTTGTGCGGCGTTATGTTACAATCAAAATACACGCATAAATCCAAGAGAAAAGCCCGGATCGGAGTGCAAAATGTATAAAGTCGCGATCGTCGAAGACGAATGGGAATCGTACGAAAGCCTGCAAAAATGCCTGGAGGAATACACGAAGGAGTACGGCGACGTGTTCAACGTCGTCCGCTTCAAAAACGGGATGGATTTCCTCGACAGCTATCATCCCGACTACGACATCATCTTTATGGACATCGACATGCCGCAGATGAACGGCATCCAGACGGCGGCGCACGTGCGCAAGACGGACAGCAAGGTGATCATCATCTTCGTCACCTTCTTTGCCAAGTACGCCATCCGCGGCTATTCGGTGGACGCCTTCGACTACGTCGTCAAGCCCCTCAATTACGGCGCCTTCAAGCTCAAGATCCAGCGCGCGATCGAGCGGTGCAAAAAGACGGCGGCAGAGAGCATCCTGCTCCCCACCGTCGACGGGGCGATCAAGCTGGACGTCAACGAGGTCGACTATATCGAGATCGACGGCCACAACATCACCATACATACGCAGGGCGGGCCCTTCAAGGCGTACGGCACCATGCGCGAGATCGAGGACGCGCTGCCCCAAAAGCAGTTCTGCAAGTGCAACCGCTGCTACCTCGTCAACCTGCACAGCGTCACCAAGGTAGATAAAAACGCCGTCTACGTCGGCGAGGACAAGCTCTCCATCAGCCGGCCGCGCCGGCAGGAATTTTTAGACGCCCTCTCCGAGTACGTCATCAACGACGTATAGGGGCGCGGTCACACGGGGCGCGGGCACGCAGGGGTACGCCCGCGCCGCTTCGGTCAGAGTATTTCGCCGCGTCCGCCGCGGCGCAGGGGGAGGGCGGCACCGTCCGCCCGTAAGTGGGATATGAGAGAAGAATTGTATAACCTGTTCGGCGGCGCCTGTCTCGTGGCGGCGCTGCTCATCGCCGGTCGAGGCGCCCGCAGGCGGGCGCATTTTTGGCTTTGGGCGGTTTTGTGCTGCCTGCTCTTTGCCGCGCTGCACCTGCTGCTCCATTTCCGGCTCCTCCCGCCCGCCCCGGACGCCGCGCGCGGGGCGGCGGAGCTCGCCTTTGTATTCGCGTCGGCAGTGATCACCGCATGGGCGGTCTTCCCGGGCGGCCCCGTCGCCGCCCTCTTTTACGCGAACGTCGCGCTCTGCACCCTCGGCACCGCCCGCCAGCTCTTCCGCTTCGCCTTCGCGGCCTGGGCGTACGATGCGGGGTGGTGGAACGTGCTGCTGTGCGCCCTCTGCTGCGCCATTCCGCTCCTCGCGCTCGGCCTCGCCGTCCGCCGCACGCCCTTCCCCCCGCCCGAGTCGCTGTCCGTGCCCCTCTTTTCGGTGCTCATCCTCGCCGCGTGGTTCTTTTTCGACGTCGTCTGCATGCAGGCGGCCGGCATGCTGCGAGAGCTGCATCTGCTCATCGCCGTCGGGGCGGCGGCGGTGTTCTTCCTCCTCGCCCTGCTGCAGGGGGTGCTCGCCGCCCTGCGCGCGGCCGAACGCGAGCTGGCCGCCCTGCGGCAGACACAGGCGCGCGGCGCACGGCAGCGCGAGAGAGAGCAGGAGTCGGCCGACCTCATCAATATCCGCAGCCACGACCTCAAGTACCGCATGCTGCGCGCGCGAGAGGGCGCGGCCGAAGCCGCCCCCGCCGAAGACGCGGCGCTTGGCGAGGCGCTCGACGTGTACGAGCGCACCTATCACACCGGCTGTGACGCGCTGGACGTCCTTTTGACGGAAAAGAGCCTGCTCTGCCGCGAAAAGGGCATCGAGCTGAACTGCATGGCAGACGGCGCGCTGCTCTCCCGCCTCGCCGAGGCGGACGTGTACACCCTGCTGGGCAACATCCTCGACAACGCCATCGAGGCGACCGCCCCGCTCGAGGCGGCCAAGCGCGTCATCGCGCTCAACATCGAGCGGCGGCGCGCCTTCGCGCTCATCCGCGAAGAAAATTACTTCGCGGGCGCGCTCACCTTTGCGGGCGGGCTGCCGCGCACCACCAAGGGCGGCGGGCTGCACGGCTACGGCCTGCGCTCCGTCCGCAAGACGGCGCAAAAGTACGGCGGTGCCCTCTCCTGCGAGGCGGTCGAAGACCGCTTCGTGCTCAAGGTCGTCTTTCCGCTCTGAATCTGTCCCTTCGGGCGGGGCCGCCCGCCCTGCCTCGCCATCATACAAAGCCAGGCTCTCTCCCGCGCGGAGAGGGCCTTTTTTTGCGCCCGCGGCCGCCCTTCGGCGGCCGCGGGCGCGCCTCCTGTCACAACACGAATTGCGCGTTTCGCAACACGAATTGCAGGGGTGTGTGCTATTCGTGTGCAAAATCGAAGAAAATACGTTAATTTTGAGCACAAAATGGAAATTGTGATAGAATATTGTCGATGGCGGTGTGATAAGGCTGCCAGACATTATGTTAGGAGGAAGTTATGACAAAGAAGAAAAGGTTCATGACCTTGGCCAGCATCATCCTTGCGTTGCTCATGGCTTTGAGCGTCGTATTGATCGGCTGCACCGGCCCCGAAGGACCTATGGGCCCGCAGGGCCCGCAGGGCGAACAGGGCGAACCCGGTGAAAAGGGCGACAAGGGCGACAAAGGCGACAAGGGCGACAAGGGCGACAAGGGCGACCCTGGTGACCCCGGTACGGGCACGGGTTCGACCGGCGACGAGTACGTTCCCAGTGAGGCGATCACCGAGAACGAGTACATCTTCACCGGCGAAAACGGCAACTTCGGCTTCGACGGCAAGTTCTATGCCGACTACTCGACGCTCGAAGAGGCACAGGAAGCCGCGCACGCACTGGCTGTGCAGATCGCAGCCGAGGGCGACGTTCTGCTGAAGAACGAAAACAACGCGCTCCCGCTCGAAGACGGCGCAGACGTCACGCTGTTCGGTATCCGTTCGGCGCGCATGGTCCGCAGCGGTTTCGGTTCCGGCTCGGGCGGCGGCAGCTCCGTCAGCACGATGCTCGGCGACTCGCTCCGCGAGGCCGGCTTCAACGTCAACCCCAAGACGGAAGATATGTACGTCACGCAGGTCAGCCAGATGGTCGAAGACCAGATCCGCGAGATCAGCGT
>CASEIS010000064.1 GCA_949287895.1 uncultured Bacillota bacterium | reverse complement strand
CCGGGCTCGTAGATGTCCGAGACGAGGTTGTTGCGCGAGAGGGAGGCGAGCAGGTCGGCGTCGCCGCGGGGGACGTCGTTCAGGTCGAAGGAGGGCGCCTCCGCCATGGCGAGCACGTCGAAGGTGTCCGGGTCGAGCACGATGCACTGCGCGGTGACGGGAGAATACTGCGCGTACACCCGCTCCATCGCCCCTTCCGCCGCCGCCTGGATGGCGTAGTCGATGGTCAGCTGCACTGTCAGGCCGTCCTCCGCCGGGTAATAGGCGGGATCCCCCTCCACCTCCGCGCCGACCAGGTCTGCCGGGCGGGCGATCTCCCCGTCCTCCCCGCGCAGGTATTGGTCGTAATATTTTTCGAGGCCGGTCAGCCCGGCGCCGTCCGACGAAGTGAAGCCGATCACGCGGGAGAGCATGCTGCCGAAGGGGTAGACGCGCACGTCGTCGCGCGCGTAGTAGACGCCGGGCAGGTCGTACGCTTCGAGGCGGAGGACGGCCTCCTTGTCGGCGCGGCGGACGAGGGCGAACTCGGACACGCGCGCCGAGAGCAGGCGGGTGAGCAGCTCCGCCTCGTTCAGGCCGAACAGTTCGGCGAGCACGGCGGCGGTATGCGGCTTGTCGCGCACGGCGTTTGGGCGCACGTACACCGCGTAGGCGGCCGCGCTGCCCGCGAGCAGCACGCCGCCCGCATCCACGATGTCGCCGCGGGCGGCGGTGACGGGGATCTCGCGCGTCCACTGCCCCAGCGCCAGGTGCCGCAGCTTTTCGCCGCTGAGGATCTGCACATAAAAGAAGCGGGTGCAGACGGCCAAAAAAAGAAAGGCCACGGCCGCAAACGCGGCGAACAGCCTCTTTCGTAAAAGCGTGGCGGCGTACCCGCCCTGCACGGATCTGCGGATGACCTTTCCCTCCAAAAGCAAAAAAAACGGCCCCGCCCGCAACCCCGAACGGGGCCGCACGCGAGACCGGATTCTTTCGTAGATCTTTCAGTTTTAGAAGCGCGCTCAGCCGCGGATCATGCCCAGCTCAGACTCGGCGCGGTCGATGATGGAATCGGCGCTGGTGAGCTCGTTGATCTCGTCCTGCAGCTGCTGGACCTGTTCGGTCGCGGCAAAGAGGGTGGCGCGGTTTTCCGCAATGCTCGCATCGAGGTTGCGGAGGACGCTGGTATTGATGATGATGAGGGCGAGGATGACCACGACGACGACGGCATAGATCGCCATCAGCAGTTTGCCCTGCGTGGTCATGGCGTGGCCGCGCTTTTCCTCGACGACGGTGCGCTTGTCTTCGCGCGCGCGCTGCTCGGTGCGGTACTGGATGGTCGTGGCGGTGGGGGCGAGGTCTTCGTTCTCCTCGTCATACGCCTCGGCCGCCTCGTCCGCATATTCGGGGACGGCGTACGTCTCCTGCACGGAGATAGCTTCCTGCGGCTGCGCATAGGCGGGCTCGGCATAGGCGGGCGCCGCATACGAGGGCGCATACGCTTCGCGCTCGGGGGTGAGCACGGGCGCCGCCATCGCGGGCTGCACGCTGACCGCGGGCTGCGGGCGATACTCCGGCTGCGTATCCATGATGCGGCGCGCCGGCATTGCGATCGGCTGCTCGCGATCGGGATACAGCATCGCGCGGGCATACGCCTCGGGCGTGTCATATACGCGCGGCTCTTCCTCCGCGACGGGCTCTTCCAGCCCCATGATCTCCGCGGCGGAATGCAGCGAAGGGTCCATCAATTTCTGATAATTTTCGGCGATCTGCGAGTTGAACGACTGCGCGCGCTGCTCCTCCGTGACCGGATCGGCCTCTGCGCCGGCGCCGCCGCTTAGCTTTCCATACGCCGCCAAATGTCCTCTCGTTCTTTCGTTTGTCCGTTCCCTCTCCAACACGGGGAGCCCGATTGCCATGGTAGACCCTCCTTTACAATACTATTCTCCGATTTTTTCCGCTATGCGCAACTTTGCGCTCTTGGCCCTGGGATTCTCTCCCAGTTCCCCCTCCCCCGCAGTGAGCGGCTTGCGGGTGACGATCTCGATTTCCTTCTTCTTTCCGCATACGCACACGGGCAAACTCTTGTCGCAGGTGCAGCCTGTCGCGAGGTCTCGGAATACATTCTTCACGATCCTGTCTTCCAGAGAATGGAAGGTGAGGATGCAGATCCTTCCCCCTGTCCGCAGCCGGAGCGTCAAGCCCCGCACCGCTTCCGCAAGCCCCGAAAGCTCGCCGTTGACCTCGATCCGTATCGCCTGGAACGTCTTGCGTGCGCAAGGCCCGTTGTGCCGAAATTTTGCGGGGATGCTCTCCTCCGCAATCTGAGCAAGTTCTCCCGTGCGCTCGATCTTGTGATCGGCACGCACGCGAACGATGTTTTCCGCGATGCGATTCGCGAAACGCTCCTCCCCGTAATCGCGCAGGATCCGGGAAAGTTGCTCGCGGGAGTATCCGTTGACCACGTCGGCGGCGGTGAGCGCCGCGCCCGCGTCCATACGCATATCCAGCGGAGCGTCCTGCATGTAGCTGAAACCGCGAGACGCCTCGTCCAGCTGAAAGCTCGACACGCCGAAGTCGAGCATCACGCCGTCCAGCTCGTCCACCCCCTCCTCGTCGAGGACGGAGGCGAAGTTTTTGAAGTTGCTCTTGTGGATGCGGAACCTGCCGGAAAATTCGGAAAGGCGCCTTGAGGCCGCTGCGATCGCGTCGTCGTCGAGATCGGTCGCGATCAGCCGCCCGTCGGGTGCCGTCCTTCGAAGAATTTCGCAGGAATGTCCGCCGCCGCCCACTGTGCCGTCAAAATAGACGCCGCCGCTGTGCAGCTTCAGCCCCTGCATGCACTCTTCGAGCATGACCGGCTTGTGCGAGAACGCGATCATTCGCTGTCCTTGGACTTTTTCAGCGCGTTGAGCTTGGCAAAGACGCTGCTGATGTTCATGCCCTGCGTTCTCTTGGCGAACTGTTCCGCAGATTCGATGCGGAGGTAGGAGGCCACGCCCGTGATGACGATGTCTTTGTCGATCTTGGCGTATTCCTTCAGGTCGCCGGGGATGATGAACCGCCCCTGGCCGTCCTCCGTAACGTCGTGTACCATTGCCGTGAAGAGGGCGATCGCGTTCTGCGCCTCCTCGTCGAAGAAGGAAACTTCGCCGAAGCTGTCGAGGATCTTTTGGTACTCCTCGAGGGGCAGCACGTAGATACTGTCTCCCGGGCCGTATGCGAGCTTATAATCCGACCCGAGCTCCTTCTTGTACTTCGCCGGGATACGTATTCTGTTTTTGTCGTCCAGCTTGGTGCTGAACCGTCCGTTGAAAGAATACATACTACCCTTCTCCGATAATGGTGAGTTTATTATATCACCACTTTTTTCCACTGTCAACCACAAAGGCGAAAATTTTTACCGATTTTTTGAATTTTTTTCCACTTTTGCCCCCGATTTTTTGAAATATGAACATATGTTTGCTTTATTTTTGCAGCAACTGATAGGCGCGCGCGTCGAAATTTGCGCTCGGACCGAGAAAAACGGGGCTTTTTTGCCCTTTTTGGCCGCCGATTTTAGAACAAATGTTCGTATTTTGCGAAAAGTGGAAAGCCGTCCCTGTTTGGAGGGCCCGGTGGGCAGCCGTCCCTGTTTCGGAGGGCAGGTGGGCAGCCGTCCCTGTTTCGGAGAGCATCCCCGTTCCAGAGGCAGAGCGGTCGGCCGGGCGGGGCGAGAGATCTTCCCTCCCCTCCTGCGGCGGGGGCAGGCCGGCCGCGGCGGCGAGGCGGCGGAGGGTGCCCTCCGTGCCGTCGAAAACGGGGCAGCCGAGCGCCCGCTCGAAGGCGGCGCGCAGCCAGACGTAGTGGGTGCAGCCGAGAACGGCGGCGTCAAATCTGCCGGGCGGGAGGAAGGGCGAAACGGAGAGGCCGGACAGGTGAAAGAGGTTCTCCTCGACGGCGGCGGCGAGGCGGGCGGGGCAGTGCGCGACGACGACGGTATCCGGCCGCTCGGAAAGCAGCCGCCGCACGCGCGCGCCCGCAAGCGTCGCGCGCGTACATAGTAATATCACGCGGCCGCCGCGGGCGGCGGCGACGGCGGGGCGGACGGCGGGCTCGACGCCGACGACGGGAAAGGGAAAGCGGCGGCGCAGCTCGCCGATACAGGCGGCGGTGACGGTGTTGCAGGCGACGGCAGCGGCGCGCACGGGATAGGCGGCGATGCGGGCGAAAGCGTCGAGGGCGAGGCGACGGATCTCCCCTGCCGGGCGGTCGCCGTACGGGGCGTGCGCGTTGTCGCCAAAATACAGGGTCGGGCAATGCGGATAGGTGCGGCAGAAGGCGGCCAGCAAAGTGAGCCCGCCCACGCCGCTGTCAAAAAAAGCCACGAATTTTTCCTGCATCCCTCTCCCCCCTCGCGCGGAGCGCCCGTCAGCGGATACTATGAAAAATCGGGAGAAGAAATTACACATTTCGGCAAAAAACAGTTTACAAGCGGCTTTTTTTATGCTAAAATAGCTGGGATATTAAAAGAGAACCATTGAAAGGAGAAGCAAAGTGCCTAACATCAAATCCGCGAAGAAGCGCGTGGTCGTGAACGAAAAGAAGAATACGCAGAACCGCATGATCAAGTCTTCCAT
>CASEIS010000063.1 GCA_949287895.1 uncultured Bacillota bacterium | reverse complement strand
GGCGCCTTGGTGCCCTTGGTGATCGTCCACGCGCGCGTCTCCTTTTCGCCCGCCGTCAGGTAGCTGATCAGCCCCAGCAGCGAGTACGACTTTTTGATGAGGCGAGAGAGGCCGCTCTCTTTGAGGCCCAGCTCTTCGAGGAACATCTGCGCTTCGTCTGGCGGCAGCTGCGAGAGCTCTTCTTCCGTCTTGGCGCAGATGACGAGCACCTCGCTCCCTTCCTTGGCGGCGAAGGCCTCTACCTGCTGCACGAGGGGCAGCTCGCTGTCCGCCTTGCCCATGTCCTTTTCGGAGATGTTCGCGGCGTAGATGACCGGCTTTGCCGTCAGCAAAAACAGCCCCTGCATCTGCTCCTTCTCCTCCTCCGTGAGCGCCATCGTGCGCGCGCACTGCTCGCCGGAGAGGTGGTCGTACACCCGCTGCAAGAACTCTGCCTCGACGAGGAACTTTTTGTCGCCCCCCTTGGCGGAGTTTTTGGCGCGGTCGAGGCGCTTTTGCACCGTCTCCATGTCCGCGAGGATGAGCTCCAAATTGATGGTGGTGATGTCGCGCACGGGGTCGACGGTGTTTTCGACGTGCGTCACGTTTTCGTCTTCAAAGCAGCGCACGACGTGCACGATGGCGTCCACCTCGCGGATGTGCGAGAGGAACTTGTTGCCCAGGCCCTCGCCGTGCGAGGCGCCCTTGACGAGGCCGGCGATGTCGACGAACTCGATGACGGCGGGGGTGATCTTCTTGCTGTCGTACAGGGCGGCCAGCTTGTCCAGTCGCTCGTCGGGCACGGCGACGACGCCGACGTTCGGTTCGATGGTGCAGAAGGGGTAGTTCGCCGCCTCGGCGCCCGCGTGGGTGATGGCGTTGAACAGGGTGGATTTGCCGACGTTCGGCAGGCCTACGACTCCCAATTTCATAACGGTATGCTTCCTTTGCTCGATTTTTTTCGCTGTCCATTATAGTACAAAATCTCGAATAATCAAAATAAAAGGGCGGGCGAAAAGCGAAAAAGTTGTCAAAAGCCCAAAAATATGCTACACTGTTTCGGAAAAGAATTTGAAGAGGTAACTATGGATTTCAAACGGCACATCGCCGCCCGGCTGCACGCGGGCGAGCTCTCCGAGGAGGAGATCTATTCGCTGATCGCCCTCCCCCCCAACACGGAAATGGGCGACTACGCCTTTCCTTGCTTCCGCCTGGCAAAGACCATGCGCATGGCGCCCGCGCGCATCGCCGAGCAGCTCGCGGCCGACTACCCGACGGACGGCATCGTCACCGAGGCCGCGGCGGTGGGCGGGTACGTCAACTTTCGCATCGACCGCGTCTTTTGGGCAAAGCAGACGCTCACGCGCGTCTTGACCGAGCGCGAAAAGTACGGCTCGTCCGACGAAGGCCACGGCAAGACGGTGTGCATCGACTAATCCTCCTTCAACATCGCAAAGCCCTTCCACATCGGTCACCTCTCCACGACGGTGCTGGGCAGCGCGCTGTACAAACTGCACAAATTCCTCGGCTATACGCCCGTCGGCATCAACCACCTCGGCGACTACGGCACGCAGTTCGGCAAGCTCATCTCCGCCTTCAAGCGCTGGGGCAGCCGCGCCGTCGTCGAGCAGGGGGGTCTGCGCGCCCTCAACGCGCTGTACGTCCGCTTCCACGAGGAGGCGGAAAAGGACCCCTCCCTCAACGACGAGGCGCGCGCCTTCTTCAAGAAGATCGAGGAGAAGGACCCCGAAAGCGTCGCCCTCTTCGAGTGGTTCAAAGAGCTCACCTTAAAAGACGTCGGCAAGATCTACGACATGCTCGACGTGCACTTCGACAGCTGGGCGGGCGAGAGCTTCTACAACGACAAGATGGCGCCCGTCGTCGCCGAGCTCAAAGAAAAGGGCCTGCTCGTCGAGAGCGAGGGCGCGCAGATCGTCGACCTCTCCGCCTACGATATGCCTCCGTGCATCATCCTGCGCTCGGACGGCGCCTCCCTGTACGCCACCCGCGACATCGCCGCCGCCATCTACCGCAAGAATACCTACGACTTTTACAAGTGCCTGTACGTCGTCGCCTACCAGCAGAACCTGCACTTCCGCCAATTCTTCAAGGTGCTCGAGCTGATGGGCAAAGAGTGGGCAAAGGACCTCGTTCACGTCGCCTACGGCATGGTCTCGCTCGAAGACGGCTCCATGTCTACCCGCAAGGGGCGGGTCGTCTACCTCGAAGACGTCATCCACAAGTGCATCGAAAAGGCGGCGGACGTCATCGCGGAAAAGAATCCGGACCTCGAAAACCGCGACGAAGTGGCGCGCATCGTCGGCGTGGGCGCCGTCATCTTCGGCGCGCTGTACAACAACAAGATCAAGGACATCACCTTCTCGTACGATAAAGTTCTGAATTTTGAAGGGGAGACCTCCTGTTATGTGCAGTACACCTGCGCCCGCGCGAACAGCGTGCTCGAAAAGGCGGGCGCGTACGCCGCGCCGGATATCTCCGCCGTCTGCCCGCAGGAATTTGAGGTCGTCAAGCGGCTCGCCGACTTCCCCGCCACCCTGCACGACGCGCTGGAAAAGTACGAGCCCTGCTTCATCGCCCGCTACGCGGTCGATCTGGCGCAGGTGTTCAACAAGTTCTACTTCGACTGCTCCATTCTGAACGCGGAGGAGGAGGGGGTGCGCAACTTCCGCCTCGCCCTGACCGAAGCGGTGCTCATCACCCTGAAAAACGCGCTCGGGCTGCTCGGCATCGGCGTGCCGGAGAAGATGTGATCGCACTCGGAGATTTCTCGGCGAGCTGACGCCTGCGAAATCTTCCGATTTGAAGACAACCTCGCGGGCACGCGCGGGGCGCTGGCCGCGGGGTTTTCCTCGCCGCCGCGCTTTTAAGAGCACACTTTTGATAGTGCGCGGCGGCTTCACCTTTCCCCCGAAAGCCTAACGGCAAATACAGTGCGCTGGCGCAGAAGCGTGGTTCTGCTTGCGCGAGTATTAAAAAATAAAAAGCGGCGGCTTCACCTTTCCCCCGAAAGCCTAACGGCAAATACAGTGCGCTGGCGCAAAGGCGTGGCTTTGCTTGCGCGAGTATTCAAGGTGTCAGCTCAAAAGAAATCTTGTGAGAAAAAAGGGAGGGATCTATGGCAAAGATCGAGCGCACGGTGCGCGGTGATTTTCAGACGATCGTCAATACGCTTCATTCCGCCGTGATGGCGGGCAGCGCGTCCGCCTCGCTGGAGGAGGAGTGCGACCTCGGCGGCGCCGGGTACAGCGGCATCCTGCGCGTGTACGAGCGGTACAGCTGGTTCGGTTCGAACCGCGTCAGCATGGCGCTCGCCGTCGTGGGTGCGAACGGCGATTACAAGGTCTCCGCCGTCACGTCTGGCGGCAGCCGCGCGATGTTTTTCAAAGTCAATACCGTCGGCGAGGATGCCTTTCTGGATACCGTCGCCGACGCGATCGCCCGCCTGTAACGCCGCAATAGAGAGAGGACCATGCTCAAAGCTGTTTTATTCGATTTAGACGGCACCGTGCTGGACACGCTGCCCGATTTGAACGCCTGCATGAACGAGGCGCTCGCGCAGTACGGCTGCCCGACCATCACCCTCGATGAGACCCGCCGCTACGTCGGCAACGGCGGCTTGCTCTATGCTTCGCGCGCCCTGCCCGCAGAAAGGCGCGCCGAGGCGGAGCATTTTTACCGCGACGTGTACTGCCCCGTCCACTTCCGCTGCAAAAACGAGCGCACCAAGCCCTTCCCGGGCGAGGCGGACTGTATGGCGGCGCTGCGCGCGGCGGGCATCAGGCTCGCCGTCGTCACCAACAAGAGCCAGCACGCCGCCGACGAGCTGGGGCAGACGCTGCTGAGGCCGTACGGCTTTTCCGTCATCTTCGGCAACCGCGACGGCATCCCCGTCAAGCCCGACCCGACGGGCGCGCGCATGGTTTTGGAAGAGCTGGGCGTCGCCCCGGCGGAGGCGGCCTTCGTCGGCGACGGCGAGACGGACGTGCAGACGGCAAAAAACGCCGGCATGCGCGGCGTCAGCGTGCTGTGGGGGTACAGAACGGAGGCGCAGCTGCGCGCGGCGGGCGCCGAGCGCTTCGCCCATACCTTTGCCGAGCTGCAAACGATCTTGCTCTCCATGTGAGCGTTCATTTTGAGAGATAAACAAAAAGCGGAGGACTTCAGTCCTCCGCTTTGTTTGTTTGGTTTATACCTCCTGTTCGCGGTGGATGCCGGCGGCGGCGTCGGCGAACATCTCTTCCATCTTGTCGATGCACTTGTCGATTTGGAAGCGCTCGGCGTAGCGGATGTATTCCTCCCGCTGATGGGCGCGGAAATCGGGGTTGTCGATCATGAAGTCGATGGCGCGGGCCATCTCCTTGACGTCGCCGGCGGGGCAGAGGTTGTGCTCGCTCAGCGCGAAGTAGCGCGCGGCGGACATCTTGCTGTCCGAGATGACGGGCACAAGCCCGCAGGTGATCGCCTCGACGCAGGCGATGGATTCGATCTCCGCGTACGAGGGGTGCACGTACAGGTCGCAGAAGTTGATGATGCGCACCAGCTCCTCCTTGGGGTGGAAGCCGATGACGGGCGGGTTGGGCAGCTTGCCGCCCAGGCGGCGCAGCTTGCCTTCGAGCGGGCCCTCGCCCGCGATGAACAGCTGGATGCGGTCGGCGTATTTCGACTTTCCGACGGCGCGGATGAGGTCTTCCTGGCACTTTTCCTTGACCAGCCGGCCGGTGGTGAGGATGCAGAATTTGTCCGTAAAGGCGGCGGGCTTTTTCCCGCGCGCGGGCACGAAGGCGGGGTCGACGCCGTTGGAGATGACGCGCAGGTCCTGCGTGTAGCCGTGCGCGCGCAGCTGCCCCGCGATGAACTGCGTGGGGCAGTGGATATACTCGCAGTAGCGGTAGAAGCCGTTCAAAAAGTAGGTGTACAGGTAGCTGTTCACGCGGCGGCTGCGCAGCATGCCGAAGTGGCTGCTCACGTTTTCCGGCTGCACGTGGAAGGCGGTGGTGACCGGCTTGTGCAGTTCAGCGCACAGCTTGATGGCCGCCTTGCCGAGGGAGAAGGGCATCAGGATGTGCACGACGTCGCTCTTGCCGATGCACTCGCGCAAGATCTTTTCGTTGGGCTTGGCGAGGGAGATGCCATTCTTTTCGAAATATTCGTTGAAGATCTTGAAGTCGCGCTTGCCGACGGCGTAGTAGCCATCTTCGTCTCCCTTGCCGGGCGAGACGACGAGCACCTCGTGCCCCCGCTTTTTGAGGTTGGCGATCAGCCGCGTGACGGTGATGGTCGTTCCGTTGTTTTCTTCGCCGAGCACGTCGGCGATGATGGCGATTTTCATGAAACTTTCTCCATAGACTCTTTTTGGCGTCAGCGCGCCGTGGGGAGCGGGTCGCGGATGATGCGCGAGAGGATATCCAGCCCGGCGCGCACCATGGGCGTGCAGTGGTACATGACGGAGGTAAAGGGCGTCAGCCGCCGCGTCTTCAGCCACTCGGTGTACGAGTCGAGCACGCCGCCCACGAGGAAGCGCAAGACGTACTGCGCCGTCTCCGAGCTGCGCCCACTGCTCAGTTTATATCGTTCGAACAGGTGTTTGGAAAATTCGTTTTTCAGTCCCGTCAAAAACATATCCGCATCGGCAGACTGTTCCACAAAGTCGCCCAAAAACTCGTACGATTCGAGCACCTTCGTGCATACTTTAAGGAAGGGCAGCGGATCTGTCGGCACGGCGAAGTCGAACTTTGCGTCGCTCTCCTTGCAGATGCGCTCGGTGATCTCGTCGCGCAGCTCGTCGAGCACGTCGCCGATGCGCGTGTAGTGCAGGTAAAAGGTGGTGCGGTTGATATCGGCCGCCGTGCACAGGTCGACGATCTTGATCTCGTCGATGCGGTGCTCGCACAGCAGCCGCAGCAGCGCGTTCTGTACGGCGCGGGCCGTCTTTCGGCTGCGTTTGTCCTTCTTGTTCATGCGGGTTCTCCGTGCTCCGGTTTGGAGACTGTCAATGCCATTATACAAAATTTGATTGCCTCTGTCAACGGGAATTTATGCACATACGCGACAAATGTCGAGCTATTTCCCGTGCGGCGGCGTGCGCCCGCCCGCGCCGGAGGCGGCCCGGGCGGCAAAAAAGCGCCGAACGGTTGCAAAATCGGCGCATTTTGGGTATAATATGGAAAAGGAGGGAGGAGCGCGGCTATGAAGTGTCTTTTTGTGTACAACCCGGTCAGCGGTCGCGGCAAGACGGGGCGGCGGCTGCACAAGATCGTGCGCGCTCTGCGCGAGCGGTACGGCGACGTGTGCGTCTGTGCGACCGAAAAGCAGGGGGATATGACGCGCATCATCCGCGAGCAGGCGCACCTGTTCGACGCCGTCGTCTTTTCGGGCGGAGACGGCTCCTTCAACGAGGCGCTGCAGGGCGTCTGCGAGTCGGGCTGCTCGCCCGAGCTCGGCTATATCCCCAGCGGCACCGTCAACGACGTCGCCCACTCCCTCGGCATCCCCAAGCGGCTGGGCGGGGCGCTCAGGGTCATCCGCACCGGCCGCGCCGCCGCCCTCGACTGCATGAAGATCAACGACCGCTACGCCATGTATATCGTGGCGGCGGGCGCCTTTACCAGCGCCCCGTACACCACCCCGCAGAGCCTGAAAAAGCAGATCGGCTTCGTCGCCTACGGCATCGAGGGGCTGATGAAGAACCTGAATTTCGACGTGTTCGGCGTCACCTTCCGCGAGGGCGGGCGCGAAGTGCATACAGACAGCGTCTTCGTCATCCTCATGAACGGGCGGTACGTGGCGGGCATCCCCCTCAACCGGCACGCGAGCATGGCGGACGGCAAGATCGAGGCGGCCGTCATCCACCAGCGCAAAAATCCCGGCTTCTTCGGCAAGGTGCGCGCCTTTTTCTCCCTCGCGGGCCTCTTTTTGCGCGGCTTCCGCGCCGTGCGCGAAAAGCAGATCACCCGCTTCGAGGGCTCTCACTTCGAGATCGAGACGGACGAGCACGTCGTATGGAACTTCGACGGAGAAAAGGGGACGGCGGGCAAGGTGACGGTCGACGTCGTGCCCGGGCGCATCCGCCTGCTCGTGCCGCGGCACAAAGAGGTGTAGGCGGCGCGCCCGCATCGAGGAGCGCCTCCCGCCCGTGCGGGCGGGAGGCGCGGAGAATTGTGATAAAAAGCGGGAATTCTGTGCGAAATTCGCGAGAATCTGCAAAAGTACTTGACGAGCCGCCCCTTTCCCGTTAAAATAAAAAGGTACAAGTAAATCACTCTGTCGCGGCGCAGCGTCGGCCTATGGGCGGGTGAGCCGCGCGGATCAAAATTCAGGAGGCAATATGATCAAAACATTGGGCGGGAAGCTCGTCAAAGCCGTCGCGGTCGTGCTGGCGGCCGTGTGCCTGCTCGGCTGCACGCTGGTGTTCACCGGCTGCGAGAGCCGCTATCCGGAGATCACGATGCGCATCTCCTTCAACGGAGAGAGTTACGAGCTGCGCTACAAACTGTCTCGCGACCTGTATTCGCAGACGGTCGCGCACTACCTCGAGCTGATCGACCTCGATTTCTTCGACGGCACCGTCATCCACGATTACCGCAGCGACCGCATGGTCGGCGGCGGCTATACCTACGCGGATATGGAAAACGGCGACGAGGTGGAAGACCTCATCGCCTGCGATTATAACGCGGCGACCACCGACGCGGATGGCAACATCACCCTCGACAACGTGACTGTCTGGGCGGACGCTGACCGCACGCAGGAGACCAACCGCCTGCACGGCGAAACGAGCGCCAACGGCTTCAGCATCGAGAGCGGCAACGGCCTGCGCAACCGCTTCGGCGCGCTGGGCACCTATTCTTATGTCGGTTCGGCCGAGAAAAAGATCGTCTATTACGCCAAGAGCAGCGACAACGGCTATGGCTCGAGCGAGTACTACAAGAACAGCGTTACCAGCATGTTCTATATCTACACCTCGACGACCAGCTCGACGGATAAGAACTTCTGCGTGTTCGCAGAGCTGGCCAACGACGAGTCGAAGGACGCGCTCAACGCCCTGATCGACGCCATCGAAGAGTACACCGACGACCTCGAGTCCGGCTCCTTCACCGAGAACAAGGAAGTCACCATCCGCGACGAGTTCACGATGGACGGTTCGTACGAGGCAGATTTCTCCGTCCCGACGGAGAAGATCATCATCGAAGAGGTCACCGTCAACAAGTATTGATCCGGCTGATGCCGCAAAGAGAAGGGGCGCCCCGTGCGGGGCGCCCCTTTTGCGCGCAAAATTTCGCCTTTTGTCAGTTCCTCCGCCGCCCTGTCAGCAGCAGAACGTAGAACAGGAAGCGCAGGAAGAAGACGAGGGAGGTAAGCAGGGAGGCGACGTACGTCATCGCCGCGGCGGAGAGCACTTTGGCTGCGGCCGCCTGCTCCTCTTCGGTGACCAGCACGCCCGTCTCGGCGAGCATGCGCTTGGCGCGCGACGAGGCGTTCAGCTCGACGGGCAGCGTCACCAGCGTAAAGACGGTGGACAGCGCGTACAGGCACACCCCGACGAACACGATCACGTTGCCCGCAAAGGGGGTAGCCAGCGTCCATTCGAGGATGACGCCGATGATGACGAGGGGGAAGGCGAGCACCGAGCCGATGTTGGTCAGCGGCACCAGCAGGGTGCGCAGGCGGTAAAAGGCGTACCCGCGCTGCCGCTGCACGACGTGCCCGACTTCGTGCGCGCTCACCGCTACCGCCGCCACCGAGTTGGAGGCGTAGGTGCTCTGCGAGAGGGTCACCGTCATCGTGCGGGGGTTGAAGTTGTCCGTCAGCTTCCCCTTGCCCGCGGCGACGGCGACGTCGAAGATGCCGTTGCGCTCGAGCAGCATGCGCGCCACGTCGCTGCCCGTCCAGTCGGTAGAGGTGGGCATGCCGCTGTACCGCGCGAACACCTTGTGCACGCGCGCGCTCGCCCACGCGGCGAGCAGCAGGCAGGGCAGGATGAGGATGCCGGACGCCAGATAGATCAGATAGGGGTCGTTAAACATACCATTCCTCCGGGCAAAGCCCTTGTTTTGGAACAGTATAGCACATTTTGCCCGCGTTCATCAACAAAATGCTGCAAATTTTTTGTGAAGGCGGGGTGAAAGGCCGCCCGCCGCCCGCTTTTTGTGCCCCGCCCGCCGCCCGCTTCCCGCGGGCGGCGCTCTACTCGACGGGCAGGACGTTCGTCACCCTTCCCCCCTCGCTCTCGACGCGGAAAAAGCGCACGTCGAAGGCGTTTTCGGCGCGCGGGTACACCAGCCCGGCCGCATTGACTTCGCCGTGCACGCGGTAGAAGATCTCCTTGGGCGGGCGCACCGCCGTATAGCCGCCGAGGTAGCGGCGCAGCGCCTCCGTCTGCCCGGCGAGGGCGGGAGAGAGCAGGGGAGACGCGTCGCCGCCATGCAGCAGCGTCTCGAAGAGGGCGAAGGGCAGCAGCCGCCCGTCGATCTGTTCGGGCAGCGGGCGCGCGCGCAGGGTGCGGCCTGCCTCGATGAGCCGCCCGCCGCGCGCGCGGAAGGTGCGCTCGAGGGTGTGCCCGCACAGGTCGAACAGCCGCGCCCGCACCTGCAGCCGATCCCCGCAGGCATAGGCGTCGGCGTCGCCGTCGAATGCGACGGATGCGTCCGGCGCGAGCAGCAGCAATCTGTCTGCCCGCCCGCCGCGGCACAGGGCGCGCGCGAACGCCTCGCCGCCGATGTGCTCTTCCCCCAATTGGACGTCGGCGGAGGGCAGGTCGAGGCAGGCAAAGTTTTTCCCCTCCGCGCACAGCCGCGGGCCGCCCCAGTCGAAGGCGGTCAGCAGCAGCCCCGCCGCGCGCGCCTGCGCCGGCACGCGCAGGGAGAGGGAGCGAGGCGCAAAGCGGGCGGCGCGCACGTCGGCGCCGCAGTCGTACAGGTACGCCTCCACCCCCAGCGGCGGGCGGGCGAGGAAGTGCGCGCCGAAAATAAAGGAGAGGGGAAAGTAGTTGCCGTCCGCCGGCAAAAACTCGACGAGGATGTCCTCGCCGCCCGGCAGGTCGGCAAATTTGTCCGCCTCGCCGCACATGCCCGCCGCCGCGCCGCCGATGCGCAGCGCGCAGGGCATCGACGCCGAAAAATGTACCCGCATCGCCCTTCCTCCTTCTCCTTGCACTTCGATCTGTTCATTGTATGAATAAAACAATGAAAATATGTCGATACTCTTGCCCGAGATCACCAGCCAGGAGGTTTTGGGATGGAAAAAATCAACGGATATGCGAAGTCGGAGGCGGAGGAGCTGATCGGCTACATCGCGGAGGGGCGGCGTGCGGGCAAGACGCTCACCTCCCTGTTTGCCGGCTACGGCCGCGCGCACGGGCGCGCGGGCGGCAGCGTGCGCAACTACTACTATCGCCTGCTCAAGACGGACAGCCCCGCCGCGCGCGGCATCCTCGCGGGCACCCGCCTGCACGCGGAGCGGGTGCAGCCCTTCACCGCGGCGGAAAAGGAGGAGATGCTCCGCCTCATCCTCACCGAGCGGGGCAAGGGGGTATCCGTGCGCCGCGCCATCGCCAACGTGTGCGGCGGCGACGAAAAGAAGATGCTCCGCTACCAGAACAAGTACCGCAATATGCTCAAAAAGCAGCCGGAAGAGGTGCGCGCGGCCGCCGCGCGGCTGGGCGTCTCGCAGCTGCCGCCCCGCCCGCCCCGCCTGCTCGAGCGCAGGTTGGAGGGGGAGATCGACGCCCTCTGCGAGCGCATCGCCCTCGCCCTGCGGCAGGAAAACGCCCGCCTGCGCGAGGAGAACGGCCGTCTGCGCGCCGAAGGGGAGGCGGAAAGGGCCGCGCGCGAGGCGCTGCAGGAGCAGCTCTCCCGCCTCGCAGAGGAGAACGACATCCTCCGCCGCGCCGCGAGCGGCGCGGCGGAAGGGGAAGGGGCGTCAGAAAGCGCGCCCGCAGGCCCGGGCGCGCCGCACGGCGGGGCATAAAGGGCGAGGAGGCGGGGCCGCGCATAAATGGCCGGGCGGCGGCGCGTAAAGGCGAGAGCGTATAAATGGCCGGGCGGCGGCGCATACTGCAACTGCGGGAAACCGCAAACGGAGGAAACACAGTATGGAAAAATTCATCGCGGGCGTCGCGGTCGGCTCGGTGTTGGGCGCGCTGCTCATCGCCAACAGCCGCAAGACGCGCGCCCTCTTGCAGCGCGGGCAGGAAGAGCTCAAGTCGCGCGTCGACGCGTATATCGACGAAAAGCTCGCCGCCATGGACAAGGCGGACGCGGCCGAAGCCAAAAAGCAGCCCGCCGCCAAGTGATCCCGCCCCGCCTCCCGCAGGCGCGGCCGTGCGGCAGGCTCGTTCTTTGCTGCGGCCGGGCGGCAGAGGCGGGGAAGAAACGGAATTTTGCGGCAAAATACAGGTTTGCCACGGCGGCGGGGCGCGCGCCGAGCGGCGCGCCGCCGTCGGTTTTGGCGAATTTTGGCTGATATTAAAATT
>CASEIS010000062.1 GCA_949287895.1 uncultured Bacillota bacterium | reverse complement strand
AGTACCCGGGCTATGACCTCAACGACGTCCCTCGGGAGGACGCGGAACTGCTCAATTCCCTTTCCCGCAACAACCTCGTTTCCGATATCTACGAGCCCGGCTCCACCTTCAAGATCGTCACGGCGGCGGCGAACATCGAGGAGTACCTGCGCGGCAATCCGAACGCCTTCTCCCTCACCCATGTGTTCAGCAGCAGCCGCACCCGCACCGTCGACGGCACCACCGTCCGCTGTTGGAGCTCGCACGAAAACGGCCGTCACGCCAACCAGACGCTCGCCGAGGCGCTCAACAACAGCTGCAACCCCTGTTTTACCGACATCGCCCTCTCGCTGGGCACGGAGACCTTTTACGATTACCTCGAAAAGTTCCGCTTCGGCAGCGCGACGGGCATCGACTTTTCGGGCGAGGCGCAGGGGATGCTGCTGCCCGAGAGCGCGGTGCGCGCCTGCGACCTCGCGCGCATCGGGTTCGGGCAGACGGTCGCCGTCACGGCGCTGCAGCTCGCCTGCGCGGGCGCCTCGGCGGTCAACGGCGGCTACTACTACCGCCCGCGGCTGGTGCGCGCCATCCTCTCTCCGGACGGCGGGCGGGAAGAGATCGAGCCCGTCCTGCTCAACCGCACGGTCAGCGAAGAGGCCTCGCGCATCCTCGCCGGCCTGCTCGAGGGGGTGGTGGAGAGCGGCAGCGGCAGCCGCGCCTACATCGAGGGGTACAAGGTGGGCGGCAAGACGGGCACCGCTCAAAAATTTGAAGACGGCGCGCTCGCGCAGGGCAAGTACGTCTCCTCTTTTCTCGGCTTTTTTCCCGCCGACGACCCGCAGTATCTCGTGCTGGTCATCGTCGACGAGCCGCAGGGCGCCTATTACGGCAGCGTCGTCGCGGCGCCCGCCGCGCGCGAGGTCATGCAGGGTATCATCGACGCGCGCGGTATCCGCCCGTACGAGGGCTGAACGCTGCCCCAATCCCATTTGATCGTGAGGTGAAATTTGTTACTCGGCGAATTATTGCAGCAGATCGGTCACGAAAGAACGCTCCATTTCCGCGACGCGGACATCCGCGGCATCGGAACGGACAGCCGCCACGTGTTGCAGGGGGATCTCTTCGTCTGCTTTGCGGGCGGCGAACACGACGGGCACGACTACGCGGCGGAGGCGCTCGCGGCGGGCGCGGCGGCGCTGGTCGTCGAGCGCGAGCTTCCCTTCGACGTCCCGCAGGTCGTCGTGCGCGACGGGCGGCGGGCGGTCGCGGAGATCGCCGCCGCCTACTACGGGCACCCCGAGCGCAGGCTGAAGATGGTCGCCGTCACCGGCACCAACGGCAAGACGACGACGGCGCACATGCTCGTCTCCGTCCTCTCCGCCGCTGGCAGGGCGTGCGGCAACATCGGCACCCTCGGCATCCGCTACGCGAACAAGGAGATCGCGCCCGAGCTCACCACGCCAGACCCCGCCTTCTTATATAAAGTTCTCGCAGACATGGTCGCGTCGGACGTCGAGTACGTCGTCATGGAGGTGTCCGCGCACGCCCTCTACTTCGGCAAGACGGAGGGCATCCCCTTCGAAGCGGGCATCTTCACCAACCTGACGGAGGACCACCTCGATTTCTTCCCGACGATGGAAGAATATGCCGCCGCCAAGGAGAAGCTGTTTCTGCCTGGCGTCTGCCGCTTTTCGGTCGTCAACACCGACGACGCGGAGGGGCGCAAGCTCGCCGCCGCGGGCGGCAAGGTGTATACCTACGCCCTCGAAAACCCCGCCGACGTGTTCGCCGTCGACATCCGCGAGAGCTTCGAGGGCAGCCGCTTCGTCATCAACCTCTTTGACGAGCTGTACGAGATCCGCCTGCGGCTGGCGGGGCTGCACAACGTGTATAACGCGATGGCGGCGGCAGAGTGCGCCAAGCTGCTCGGCGTCTCCGTGCCCGTCATCGCGGCGGGGCTGGCCGCGCTGCCGCGGGTGAGCGGCCGGCTCGAGCACGTCGCCCGCTTCCGCGGCGCGGATATTTTCGTCGACTTTGCCCATACTCCCGACGGGCTTGAAAAATCTCTCTCGGCGCTGCGCCGCCACTGCGCGGGGCGGCTGATCTGCGTGTTCGGCTGCGGCGGCAACCGCGATACCCGTAAGCGCCCGCTCATGGGCGCCATCGCCGCCCGCCTCGCCGACTTCACCGTGCTCACTTCCGACAACCCGCGCTACGAGGACCCCTTCGACATCATCCTGCAGATCGAGGAGGGGGTGCGCCCGCTCACCGACGACTACGTCATCGTCGTCGACCGCGAGAGCGCCATCGAGTACGCCGTCGACCTGCTGCGCGCGGGCGACGTGCTGCTCGTGGCGGGGAAGGGAGGAGAGACGTACCAGGAGATCATGGGGGTACGCCACATCTACAACGATATTGCCGCCGTGCGCTCGGCCATCGAGTGTTCCGCCCGCGGCAAAGACAGGGAACAATGAGAGCGGAGATCGCCATACTGTTGGTTTCGGGGGGCCTGTCGGCGGCGCTTTGCGCCGCCCTGCTCCCCCTCTTGAAGCGGGCGCGGGCGGGGCAGTACATCCTCGGCTACGTCCGCGAACATAAGGGCAAGTCGGGCACACCCACGATGGGCGGGCTCGCCTTCGTGTGCGCCGCGGCGCTCGCGGCCATCCCCTTCGGGCTGTATGCGGACAGGCATGTTGCCGTCGCCGTCACCTTCGGCTGCGCCTATGCGGCGGTCGGTTTTTTAGACGACTTCCTCAAGCTGCGCCGCCGCAGCAACCTCGGCCTGCGCGCCTACCAAAAGATCCTCTTTCAGCTCGCCGTCGCCCTGCTCGCGGGGCTGTACTGCTACCGCGCCGGCCTCACGTCGCTGCACCTCCCGTTTTGGGGCGGGGCGGCGGACATCGGCGGCTGGGTCGTCCCGCTCGCCGCCTTCGCCTTCGTCGCCGCGACCAACTGCGTCAACCTGACGGACGGGTTGGACGGGCTGGCGGCTTCCTCGTGCTTCTGGTACTTCGCGGCGCTGGCGGCGCTCATCTTCCTCCTTTCGGGGGCGGGCGCGCCGCTCGGGCGGCTGAGCCTGTCTCTGTGCGGCGTGCTGGCGGGGTATCTCCTCTTCAATACCCACCCGGCCTCCGTATTCATGGGGGATACCGGCTCGCTCGGGCTGGGCGGCTTCGCGGCGGCGATCGCGGCGCTGAGCGGCAACCTGCTGTATATCCCGCTGCTCGGCGTCATGTTCGTCTGCTCGGGCATATCCGTCATCCTGCAGGTCATATATTATAAAAAGACGAAAAAGCGCCTGTTTCGCATGGCGCCGCTGCACCACCACCTGCAGGAGTGCGGCTATTCGGAAGGTAAGATCGCCTGCGCCTATTCCTTCATTACGGCGGCCGCAGGGCTGCTTTGTCTGGCGTTTGCGAAGTAATATGTCTGGCATAATTCGCGCAAAGTGCGCATTCCGGGGGTAAAGAAAATGTATTGCAAGACGCAGAAATTTCTCGTGGCGGGGCTGTCGCGCAGCGGCATCTCGGCGGCGCGCTTCCTGCTCGGCAAGGGGGCGGCGGTGTACCTGTACGACGACGCGCCCGCGGCATTGGAGAGCGAGGCCGCCCGCGCGCTGTTGGCGGCGGGCGCGCGCGCCGTATCGGGCGCGGAGGAGGGGGTGCGCCTGTGCGACGTGCTCGTGCTCAGCCCGGGCATCCCCGTCGATCACCCGCTGCCCGTCCTCTTCCGCCGCCGCGGGCGGGCCATCCTCGGCGAGGCGGAGCTGGGCTGCCGCTTTTTGCGCGCCCCGCTCGTCGCCGTCACCGGCACCAACGGCAAAACGACGACGGTCGCCATGCTTGCGGCCATCTTCCGCGCGGCGGGCGTGCGCTGCATCCCCTGCGGCAACATCGGCAGGCCCATCACCTCCGCACTCGGCGAGGCGGGGGAGGACGCCGTCGCCGTGGCCGAGATCTCCAGCTTCCAGCTGGAAACGCTCTCGAGCATCCGCCCGCACGTCGCCGTCGTCACCAACGTCGCCGAGGACCACCTCGACCGCCACTACACGATGGAGAACTACATATTCCTCAAGACCAAACTGCTGCGCAACCTGCGCGAGAGCGAGTATGCCGTGCTCAACTACGACGACCCCGTCGTGCGCGCGATGGCGGAAAAGGTGCGCTGCCCCGTGCGCTGGTTTTCGCTGCGCGAGCAGGTCGAGGGCGCCTGCCTGCGCGAGGGCAGCCTCTGCTTCGAAAATGAGAAGATCATGGACGCGGAGCAGCTCTCGCTGCGCGGCGAGCACAACGTCGCCAACGCGCTCGCGGCCGCCTGCGCCGCGCGGCTGATGGGGGTGGAAGCGTCTGCCGTCGCCGCGGCGCTCTCCTCCCTGCCCGGCGTGCGCCACCGCATACAGCCCGTCGCGCGGGTGAACGGGGTAGACTACATCGACGACTCGAAGGGCACCAACGTCGGCGCGACGCTCAGCGCCGTCGCCTGCATGCGCGCGGACACCGTGCTGCTGCTGGGCGGCAAGGATAAGGGGTACGACTACGACCGCCTGTTCGCCGGCCTGCGCGGCAGCCGCGTCGTGCACTGCGTGCTCTACGGCGAAAACCGCTTCCGTCTGCTGGACGCCGCCCTGCGCGCGGGCGAGCCGCGCATCGCGCTCGTTCCCCGCTTCGACCTCGCCGTGCGCGTCGCCATGATGACGGCCAAACCGGGGCAGGCGGTGCTGCTCAGCCCCGCGAGCAGCAGCTTCGACGAGTTTTCCGGGTATGAGGCGCGCGGCGACCGCTTTGCCGACCTCGTGCGCGGGGCGGCGATCCCGCCCGCCCTAGCCGCAAGAGGGGAGAGGGAAGCGCCGCCCGCCGAGCCGCCCCTCGTTTCCCCGCCGCCCGTGCCGTCCGCCGCCGAACTGGGCGCTGCAAACGCCGCATCCGATCCCGCCTCCGAACGGGAGAAAGGATCGGCCGGGGGCGCAGCCGTGCGGGAGGCCGCCGCCGAACGGCCGCAAGAAGCTGCCGGCCATGCCGAACAACTGCAAGAAGCCGCCGCGTCCGTTTCGGATGCCGCTCTTCCCGCTGCAGAGGCGGTCGCGTCCGCCGCGGCAGGGGAGGGAGTAGGTGCCTGAGCGCGCCCCTTTGCCCGCCCGCGCCGCCGCGGCGGGGGCGCGGGCCGCCCTTCCAGACGAAAG
>CASEIS010000061.1 GCA_949287895.1 uncultured Bacillota bacterium | reverse complement strand
CCGAAGCCGCAGATGGGTACGGTCGCACCCGCGCCCGCGAAGTCGACGAGGTAGCGGTACAGGCCCAGCCCTTCTAAGATCACCCCCGCCAGCAGAAAGAGGACGAGGATCTTGCCCGAGGTGAGCTTGGTGAAGTTGATGATGACCTGCGCGACGGCGCAGATGGCGCCGCCCACGGCGAACGCCTTCGCAAACATCCACAGGATGCCGAGATAACTGCCGAGCATCTTTCCCTCCTTTTGCCGCCCGCCCTGCGGCGCGGCAATATGCCATATCCCCTACGCCTCGATGGCGACGGCGTGCGCGATGCAGGGGACGGTCTCCCCCTGCCCCGAAGTGACGGTGGAGAGCAGCGCGCCCGTCGCCGCAAAGAGCACGCGGCGGATGCCGCCGCGGCGCATCTTGGCGAGGATGTACGCATTGAGCACCGCCGCACTGCAGCCCGCGCCGCTGCCTCCCTGAAACTCGTCTTCCGCCGCGTTGTAGACGACCTCGCCGCAGTCGACGTGATTGGCGGAGACGTCGACGCCCCGCTCGAGGAGCAGCTCTTCCAGCAGGCGGCTGCCCAGCGCGCCGAGGTCGCCGGTGAGGATGATGTCGTAGTAGTCGGGCGGACGGGCGGTGTCGCGCAGGTGGGCGAGGATGGTGTCCGCCGCGGCGGGCGCCATCGCCGCGCCCATGTTGTTGACGTCGGACACGCCGAAGTCGATGACCTTGCCCACCGTGCCGCAGGTGAGTTCGGGCCCCTCTCCCCCACGCGCGAGGATGGCGCTGCCCGCGCCCGTGACCGTCCACTGCGATTGGGGCGGGCGGGTAGTACCCAGCTCGAGCGGGTAGCGGTACTGCCGCTCGGCGGAGGCGAAGTGGCTGCCCGTCGCCGCCGCGATGTGCCGCGCGTAGCCGCCGTCGACCAGCACGCCGCCGAGGAGAAGCGCCTCGCTCATCGTCGAGCAGGCGCTGTAGATACCGAGGAAGGGCAGCCCCGTCTCGCGGGCGGCGAAGCCCGCCGACACGATCTGGTTGAGCAGGTCGCCCGAGAGCACGGCGTCCACCCCGCCGCGGGCGAGGCCGGCCTTTTCGATGCTCTTTTCCACCGCCCAGAGCAGCATCTTGCGCTCGGCGCGCTCGAAGGTGCTCTCGCCGAACATGTCGTCAGTGAGGGCGAGGTCGACATACCGCCCGAGCACGCCCGCGCACTCCTTGGGCCCCGCAACCGCCGCCGACGCGGCGATGCGCGGCCGATTCGCAAAAAATACCGTCTGCCCCCGCTGCATAGCTCCCCTCCCGCCCCTTTTTCCGCACGGAAAAGGGGGCGCTGTGCGGCTCTGCGGCCGCTCTGCAAGTTTAGTTTGCCGCACCGCTCCCCTTTTATGCGGGGCGGCGCACGCTTTGCGCAGCGGAAAAGGAAGGGCGCACGGAGACGGCGCTTCGCTTGCCGGCGGGCGGAGGGCGGGCGGCGTACCCTTCAAAGATAAAAAGAAAGGGCCGCACAAAGGCGGCCGAGAAAAGGGCGTATATCCGGCGCGCGGGCGGCGCTTCTTACAAAAAGCGGCCGGGCGCTGCTTGTTCCAAGACGGAGCGGGGCGCTTGTTACAAAGGCGCGGCGATCTGCAGGCGGCGCTCACTGATCGTCGAACATGCGGAAGAACTCGCGGACGGCGTAGGAGGGCGTCTGGTTTTTGGGGAAGGCGATGCCGACCGAGCGGGCGGGCAGCGCGGGCTCGGTGCGGATCTCGAAGAGGGTCTTGTCCTCGCTCAGCTCGCGGCGGACGTACTCGCGGGGGACGCAGGCGATGCCCACGCCGTTTTTGGCGAGCTGGATCATCAGCTCGAGGCTGCCGCACTCGATCTCGGGGTGCAGGTGCACGCCGATGGAGTGGGAGAAGTTGATGATCGCCTTGCGGGTGACGGTGTTGGTGTCCAGCATGAGCAGCGGGTAGTCGTGCATAGATTTGAGCGGCTGCACGCTCTCGGCGAGCGTCTTGAAGTTTTCGTTGGCGACGAAGGTGTCGTGCAGGGGCATGACGACGCTGGAGAGGACGAAGTCTTTATCGTCGACGGGCAGGTTGAGGAAGGCGATGTCGCACTTGTTGTTTTTGAGCAGCTCGAGCGTCTCCGTCGTGATGCAGTTGATGAGGTTGAGGCGCACGTCGGGGTACTTTTCGTGGTAGCGGGCGATCTTGTCGATGAGCACGTACGAAAAGATGGTGTCCGACGCGCTGATGCGGATGGTGCCCGTCGCGGTGGTGTTGATCTCTTTGAGCTTGTTTTCCGCCGCGTCCAGCTCGCCCAGCGCCTTTTCGACGATGTCGAAGATCTGCTTGCCGCCCTGTTCGGACAGCTCCATGCCGCGGTGGGTGCGGTTGAAGAGGGAGCAGCCGAGCTGCCCTTCTAACTGCTTGATCGCCTGCGAGACGGCGGGCTGACTGATGAACAGTTCATCTGCCGCGCGCGTGAGGCTGCCGCACTTGGCGACCGTATAAAAGACCCGGTACAGCTCTAAATTGACCATCGTGTTCCCTCCTGTGTTTTGCCTTTTATCGTATTTTGCCGCCCCTTTTTTGCCCGTTTGCCGCCCGCGCGGCAGGCGCGGGAAGAAGGGCGGGAAGGGCGCGGGGGCACTTCTACTTTCCGACGCAGAATTTGGAAAAGATCTCGTCGAGGATGCGCTCGTTCGCCGTTTCGCCGGTGATCTCGCCCAGCGCCTCCCACGCCGCCTTGAGGTGGACGCCGAGCAGGTCGAGCGGGACCCTGCCGCACAGCGCGTGCGCGGTGCGCACCTCTTCGAGCGCGCGCTGCAGCGCCGCATAGTGCCGCTCCTCGATGAGGAACTGCGCGTCGGCGGTGTAGCCCTCCATGCTCAGCTCGAGCATCTTTTGGCGCAGGGCGCCGATGTTTTCGCCCGTCTTGGCGGAGACGCGGATGTCTGCGGGCGGATCGAGCGAGGCGTCCGCGCCGATGTCCGTCTTGTTGTACACGACCAGCCGCTTTTTGCCCTCGAGCGCGTTCCAGACCGCCCTGTCCTCTGCCGAGAGAGGCTCGGAGGAGTCGAGCACGAACAGAACGAGGTCCGCCCCCTCCGCGAGGGTGCGGGCGCGGGCGATGCCGAAGTTTTCTACCTCGTCGGCGCAGTCGCGGATGCCCGCGGTGTCGTACAGGTTGAAGCGGACGCCGCCGATCTCGAGCGTGCCCTCGACCGCGTCGCGCGTGGTGCCCGCGACGGCGGAGACGATGGCCTTGTCCTGCCCGAGCAGGGCGTTGAGCAGCGAGCTCTTGCCCGTGTTCGGCCTGCCCGCCAGCACGACGGTGACCCCCTGCTTGATCTTTTTGCCGGTGCGGTACTGCGCGGCGAGGGCGGAGAGCGACGCCTCGATATGGCCGATGCGTTCGGCCGCGTCGGCGAGATCGGTGTGCTCGATGTCCTCTTCGGGGAAGTCGATGTCCGCGTCGATGCCGGCGAGCAGCTCTGTAAGCTCCGCCTGCCGCGCGCGGACGGCGCCCGTCAGGCGCTCGGTGTACAGCAGGTAGCCCGCGCGCACCTCCGCCTCCGACTCGCCGTTGATCATGTCTGCCATCCCCTCCGCCGAGGCGAGGGAAAGCTTGCCGTTCAAAAAGGCGCGCTTGGTGAACTCGCCCCGTTCGGCGAGCCGGCAGCCCAAGTCGAGGGTGCGGCGCAATATGCCGCGCGCGATGCTCGTGCCGCCGTGGCAGTGAAAGTCGACGACGTCCTCGCCCGTAAAGCTGTGCGGCGCCCTGAAATAGACGCACAGCCCGTAGTCGCGGAAGGTGCCGCCGTCGATGACGCCCGGCACCATGCGATAGGGCTCGAAGTCTTTGACCGCGCGCCCGCCTGCGGGGCGGAACATCTGCGCGGCGACGGCGAGCGGGCTGTCTCCGCTCAGCCGCACGATGGCGACCCCGCCCTTACCGGGCGGCGTCGCGACGGCGGCGATGTTTTCGCTCTTCATTGCAGTACCTCTCGTGCTGATTATACCATACGGAAAAAAATTTGTCAAATCGGGTAAACTTCCCTCCCCCGCCGCAAAACGGCGCGCGGCAAAGCGCCCCGCAAAAAACAAGGGGCGGCGCGCAGACGGCAAAGCCGCCGCCCGTATGGGCGGCGGCAAAAAACGAAAAAAGCAAAGGGCGGCGCGCTCAATGCGCGCCGCCGTCCTTTTTGTCCGGGTCGGAAAATTCGCCGAAGGGGTCGTCGCTCCCCTGCCCCTTGCCGCCCGAACCGAACTCCCCGAAGGGGTCGGCGGGCTCTTGCCCGCTGCCTGCACCGGAACCGCTCTGCCCGTAGCCGTTTTGGCCGTAAGGCCCGCTCTGACCGTAAGGATCGTTTTGGCCGTAGGGCCCGCTCTGGCCGTAGCCGCCGCGGCCGTACGGGCCGTAGGGGCCGTACTGTGCCTGCTGCGCGCGGCGCATGCGTTCTACCCTCTCCTGCATAAAGCGGTCGTAATCGACGGGGACGCGACCACGGAAGGCGAACACGAGGAAGGGGGTGACGACGGGGAGAAGGGCGCAGATGACGACCATCCACACATAGGATGCGGGCGCGTAGCGGCGGAAAAAGGCGATGTACAGGAAGACGAACAGGACGAGCTGCACATATTGGAAGACGGTCGCGAGGACGTTGCAGACGTTGCACGCCGTGTACAGCGCGTCGGGCAGGGCGGCGGTAAACCGCCAGCCGACGTACGGGGTGATCGCGCCGCTCACGTCTTCGAGCGGGTAGGTCTCCGTCATGCCGTTCGCAAAGGCGTACACGAGCACGCCCGAAACGAAGGCGGCGAGGGCGCAGTAGACGAGCTCGCCCAGCATGGCGTACAGGCCGATGTGCTTGACGCGCGCCTTGCCGATGCGCCACTCCCCCGCCAGCTCGCCCATCAGATAGGTGCTCGCGAAGGGGACGAAGGCACACCACAGCAGGTTGATCTTGCCCTGCTTTTTCGCCATCGTAAACAGGCCGATCGCCTTGAACACGTACAGCAGCACGAAGGCGCCCGCCGCCACGAAGAGGGCGATGTACGGGTGGATGGGGTCGATGCCGTAGTTGACGATGTCCGGATAACTGAACTGAAAGATCGCGGTGAAGACGCTGAAAAATTCCATAAGTTTGCTCCGTTTGATGTCGCCGCGCCGCGGGCGCGGGTGAAGTTGTAACTTGTTGCCGAGGGGCCTATCGCCCCTCCCCCGCAAACAGCGGGAAGCCGTAGTCAACGGAGAGGAGGGTCAGCCCCTTGGCGGGCATGGTCTTGCCCAGCAGCTCGCGGTCGCCCGAAGAGAGTGCCTCCTCTGCCGCGGCGAGCGGGAGCTTCCCCGCGCCGCACTCCAAGATCGCGCCCGCCATGATGCGCACCATGTTGTACAGAAATCCGCCGCCGCACACGTCGATGTGCAGGCCGCGCATCTGCCCCTCTTCCCACGGCGCGAGATCGATGCGGTGTACCGTGCGCACCGTCGTCTTGACGGAGGAACCGGTCGCGGAGAAGGCGGAAAAGTCGTGCTCACCCTCCAACAGGTCTGCGCAGGCGCGCATGCGGGAGAGGTCTGCCTGCCCGCCGAAGCGCACCGCGTACCGCTCGAGGAGCGGATGCTCCCGCCGCGCAAAATAGACGCTGTAGCGGTAGGTCTTTTTCTTGGCCGAGCGGCAAGAGTCGAATTCTTCGGGCGCGGCCGCGCTCTCGAGGGCGCGGATGTCGGGCGGGAGGAAGGCGTTGAGCGCGTCGGCGATGCGTGCGGGCGGGATGCCGATGCCCTCCACGAGGGGGAAGTTGCACACCTGCCCCGCCGCGTGCACGCCCGCGTCCGTGCGCCCGCTGCCCGTCACGCGGACACGGATGCCGAAGGCGCGGCGGATGGCTTCTTCGAGCTCGCCCTGCACGGTGCGGGCGTTCGCCTGCACCTGCCAGCCGCTCAGGTCCGTGCCGTCATAGGAAAGGAGGAGAACTGCGTTCACGGGGCGCACCTTCATTGAAAGATCCAGGCGAGGAACTCGAACCGCCCGCCCAGGTACACGTTGAGCAGCACGACGCCGGTGATGAGCGCCGCAAAGTAGAAAAATCCGACGAGGTCGCGCCAGGTGAAACGCAGCTTTTTGTACTTGGTGCGCCCCTTCGAGCCGCGGTAGCAGCGGGCGTCCATCGCGTCGCTCAGCTCTTCGGCGCGGCGGAAGGCGGAGACGAGCAGCGGGATGAGCACGGGGATCATCGCCTTGGCGCGCTTGATGATCCCGCCCGTGTCGAAGTCGGCGCCGCGCGCCTTCTGCGCGGAGATGATGCGGTTTGTCTCGTCGACGAGGATGGGGATGAAGCGCAGGGCGATGCTCATGATGAGCGCCAGCTCGTGCACGGGGACCTTGATGTACGAGAGGGGCTTGAGCAGGCTCTCGAGGCCGTCCGTCAGCGAGACGGGCGTCGTCGTCAAAGTGAGAAGGGAGGTACCGAGCACGAGCAGAAAGAGGCGCACGGCGAGGTAGACGGTGTTGACGACGGACTCCCAGGTGATGCGCACGATCCCCCACTGCAGGAGGGGCTCGTAGGCGCTCTCGCCCGCGTAGAAGAAGAGGTTGAGCACCGCCGTGAAGATGACGAGGAAGAGGATCATCTTGACCGAGCGCAGCACGCGGCCGAAGGGCACGCGCGAGAGCAGCACCGCGACGAGCAGGAAGAGGATGACCGCCGCCAGCCCGAAAAAGTTGTCCGCCAGAAAGATGGCGACGATGTAGGCGATGACGAAGATGATCTTGGCGCGCGGGTCCATGTCGTGGACGAAGGAGCGGACGGGATAGTACTGCCCGAAGGTGACGTCATTGAGCACGGCCTTCACCTCCCTTCTCCCAGAGCGCGATCACCTTGCGGGCGAAGTCGTCGCAGGTGAAGTCTGTATCGATCTCGATGCCCCTGCCGCGCAGGATGCGGGCGCAGCGGGCGGTGACGGGCACGTCCAGCCCCATCTCCAGCAGCTCGTCGGCGCGGCGGAAGATGTCGGCGGGGGCGCCGCACATGGCGACCTTCCCCTTTTCAAAGACGGCGGCGCGCGTGCAGTTTTCGGCGATCTCGTCCATGTCGTGCGAGACGACGACGATCGTCTTGCACCACCCGCCGTGGATGGCGTGCAGCAGGTCCATCAGTTCCTTTTTGCCGAGGGGGTCGAGGCCGGCGGCCGGCTCGTCGAGGATGAGCACTTCCGGCTTGGTGACGATGACGCCCGCGATGGCGACGCGCCGCTTCTGCCCGCCCGACAGCTCGAAGGGAGACTGCTCGCGCACGCTCTCGTAGTCCAGCCCGACCGTTTCGAGCGCCTCCGCCACGGCGGCGGCGCGATCGGCGTCGGAGAGATCCTTCTGGAAATTCTTCAGGCCGAACTCGACGTCCTTTTCCACCGTTTCGGCAAACAGCTGATACTCGGGATATTGGAAGACCATGCCCACCCGCCTGCGCAGGGCGCGCAGGTCGCACTTCTTGTCCGCGAGATCGAACTCCCCCACCTGCAGCGAGCCGCCCGTGAGGCGGATGAGGGCGTTGAGGTGCTGCACGAAGGTAGACTTGCCGCTGCCCGTGTGGCCGATGATGCCGAAGAACTCCCCCTCGTCGATGGTGAGGTCGACGCCGCGCAGCGCCTGCGAGGCGAAGGGGGACTTGGCGTCGTATGTGTATGTCAGGCCTTTTGCAACGATCTGCATATTTCCTCCGCGAGCTCTTCGGCGGTGAACGCCTCGGCGACGGGCATGCCCGCCGCGCGCAGCTGTTTGCAAATGTACGCCGCGCGCGGCAGCGTCAGGTTGTACGTTTCGAGTTCGTCGCTGCGGGCGAAGATCTCTTCCGGCTTGCCGTCCATGACCACCTCGCCGCGGTGCATGACGACGGCGCGGCCCGCCTGCAGCGCCTCGTCCATAAAGTGGGTGATGAGGATGACCGTCATCCCCTGCTCGCGGTTGAGCTTTTTGACGACCTCCATCACTTCGCGGCGGCCCTGCGGGTCGAGCATGGCGGTGGATTCGTCCAAGATCATGATCTTGGGCAGCAGGGCGAGCACGCCCGCGATGGCGATGCGCTGCTTCTGCCCGCCCGAGAGGCGGTTGGGGGTGGCGTGGCGGAAGGCCTGCATGCCGACGGCATCCAAGGCGAAGTCGATGCGCCGCCCGATCTCCTCGCGCGGCACGCCGATATTTTCCGGGCCGAAGGCGACGTCGTCCTCGACGATGGAGGCGACCGTCTGGTTGTCCGGATTCTGAAAGACCATGCCCGTGTTTTTGCGGATCTCGAAGGTGAGGTCGGGGTCGGAGGTGTCCATGCCGAACACCTGCACGCCGCCTTCTGTAGGCTCGAGCAGGACGTTGATCAGCTTGGCGAGGGTAGACTTGCCGCTGCCGTTGCGGCCGAGCACGGCGACGAACTCGCCCTGCTCGATGGACAGGGTGACGCCGTTGACCGCGAAGACGTCCTCGTTCTCCCGATAAGAGTATTTTACGTTGTCGAAACGAACCGCTTCCATAGTATTTGATATTATACCAAATCGCGCAGGATTTAACAACGATTTTGAGCGGCGCGGGGAGGAATTTCACCGTATGGTGATAAATCTTTGACAATTATCACCCATTTGAATTGACTAATCGGCGCAAAACATTTATAATATGGACTGGAAGCGCGCGGCGGGCAAACGCCGGAAACGCGCTCCCCCGATACTATCAGGAAAAAATCAGATTCGGAGGTTATATTTTTCTATGAAGAAGATGACGATCGACGGCAATACAGCCGCCAGCCACGTCGCGTACGCCTTCTCGGAAGTCGCGGCCATCTATCCCATCACCCCCTCCTCGCCGATGGCGGAGGTCGCGGATGAATGGGCGACCGCAGGCCGGGTCAATATGTTCGGCCAGAAGCTGCGCCTCGCCGAGATGCAGAGCGAAGGCGGCGCCGCCGGCGCCGTGCACGGCTCGCTGTCTGCCGGCGCGCTCACCACGACGTACACCGCCAGCCAGGGCCTCTTGCTCATGATCCCCAACATGTACAAGATCGCCGGCGAACTGCTGCCGACCGTATTCCACGTCAGCGCGCGCGCCATCGCCGCTCATTCGCTGAACATCTTCGGCGACCATCAGGACGTGATGGCATGCCGCCAGACCGGCTTTGCGATGCTCGCTTCCGGCTCGGTGCAGGAGGTCATGGACCTCGCGCTCGTCGCGCATATGTCCACCCTGCGCGCGAAGGTGCCTTTCCTGCACTTCTTCGACGGCTTCCGCACCTCGCACGAGGTCTCCAAGATCGACGTCATCGA
>CASEIS010000060.1 GCA_949287895.1 uncultured Bacillota bacterium | reverse complement strand
ATGCGAGAAATAATACGCCGAACGAGGGCGGCGCACCTTGCGGTGCCCCGCCATCTTTTGCCACCCTCTCGGTAAAGCATTGGGAATAAAAAGTGTAAAAACCAGGCCCGCGGCAAAAGCCGCGGGCCTTCGCGCATATCGCGATTTTAAGCGTTCGCCTTCAAAAATTTGAGCGCCTCGGTACCTGCGATCATGCCGTCATAGACGGCCTTCGCGATCTGCTGGAGCCCCTTGACGCAGTCGCCCGCGGCGAAGATGCCCGGGATGTTGGTCGCCCGGTTCTCGTCCGTCGCGATCTTGTTTCCGTCCGTCTCCAGCCCGAGCTTTTTGGAGAGCTCGAATGCGCCCGCCGAACCGCAGGCGATAACCCGCCCGTCGTAAGCGGCGCGCTCGCCGCTCTCGAACAGCACGCCCTCCAGCGCCTCGCCGCCTTCCAGGGCCGCGATCTTGCGCGTGTCGCAGGGGAGGGAGGGGTCAAACTGCGGCGCCTCTCCGTTGGTGAGGATGGTCACGTCCTCGACGACGTTTTTGAGCACCGCGTATTCGCTGGCGGCGTAGGCGCCGCTGCCGATCACGCCCACCTTCTTCCCGCGGAAGAAGAATGCGTCGCAGATGGCGCAGTAGCTCACCCCCCGCCCCTCGAAGTCGGCGAGGTTTTGGATGGGCGGCACGTTGCGCACGGTGCCGCAGGCGATGATGACCGCGCCCGCGGGCAGCGTCCCTTCCGAGGTCTTGACCTCGAATCCGTCCGCGCCGAACTCGACGCCGAACAGTTCGCCGTGCACGAAGCGCACGCCCAGGTTTTCTGCCTGGCGCACTCCGCGCTCGAGCAGCTCTTTGCCCGAGATGCCGTGTTCAAACCCGTAATAGTTTTGGATGAGCTCGGTCTTGGCGAGGGCGCCGCCGCCTTTGGCGACGATGGTCACGGGCGCGCCGCCGCGCACCGCATACAGCGAGGCAGAGATGCCCGCCGGGCCCTGCCCGATGATGACTAAATTTTTCATGGTGTTTCTCCGTCTGCCGCCCGCGCTTTGCGCGGGCGGCACAGTATTTTTTTGGATCAGGGGTGCGCCCTTTACGAGGCGCGCCCTTTATGAGACGCGCGTGTATCCCTTTTTGGGTTTGGGTTCGGCGCGCTTGCCCTTGTACATGTACGAGAGCCCGATGCCGACGGCGACGGCCGCGATGGCGGCGATGGCGATATACGCCCACAGCGGGATGGGCAGGCCCTTGACTTCCTCCCACATCTCGTTGACGGCGGCGTTGGTCGCGTCGTCGAAGTGCTGCATGATCGCGCTGCGCGCGATGACCTCTTCGGTCGGGTACTGCGCGCTGATCTGCCGCTTGGCGCTCTCAGCGGAGACGTAGATGACGTAGTCGCCGTCCGCGTACGCCCCGTCGCCGGTGCCGTTAAAGAAGTAGTTGAGGTCATAGGGGACGAGCGGATCGCCGTTCTCGTCCACGTCGCCCTCCTCGCCCTCGGCATACCAGTCGACCATCTCCTCGAACACCGCGTCGCCCGCGACAGAGGAGGTGTAGCCGATATAATTCATGTTGGCGACGGCGTTTTCGGGCTGGGAGAGGAAGTCGACGAACGCCTCCGCCGCCTCCTTGTTCTGCGCGCCCTTGGGCATGACCCAGCCGTCGAACCAGATGTTCGAGCACTCTTCGGGCACGATGTAGTTGAGGTAGATGCCGTCGTGCTCGGTGCCGTCCTCGTCCGTGTACGGCTCGGCGTCGTCCATCGTGTACACCGCGTCGCCGCTCCAGGCGAAGTTGATGCTGATGCGCCCGACGACCATGTCCTGCTTGCCGCTGTCCACTTCAAACCCGTACAGGTGTTCTTTGAGGTCGAGCAGCGCATCCTTGGTCCTTTCGATGGTCTCCTCGTCCGTGCGGTTCATGATCTCGGTGACCTTCGCGTTGTATTCATCGAAGTTTTCGTCATCGAGGGAGGGGGAGCCGTACTGCTCCTTCAGCTGCATCAGCTCGTCGCGGTAGACGTATGCCACGCCGAGGAAGTACGAGTCGCGCACGCTGTCCTTGATGGTCGCGACGCGCGCATATTCTTCCGCCCACAGCCCCGCCCAGCTCGACAGGTCTTCTTCGACGGTGTCGCTCAGTTCCGGGTCGTACACATAGCCCATCGTGCCCCACATATAGGGCACGGCGTACTCCGCCCAGCCGTTCGCCTCGAACAGGTCGCGGATGTAGGGGGAGCCGTACCGCGCGTAGTTGCTCTCCTGCAAAAACTCGTCGGAGAAGGATTCGACCATCCCCTCCGAGATCATCTTCATGATCATGTAGTCGGAGGGGCACACGAGGTCGTACGCGCCCGGGTTGATCTTCAGCTCGTTGTACATATTTTCGTTGGTGCCGAAGGTCGAGTACTCGACGCGGATGGCCTTGCCCGTCTCCGCCTCGTATTCCTCCTCGAACTTCGCAATGAGGTCGACGTAGTCTCCCTCCTCGCCTTCGGTAGGGGTGCTGATATAGTCTTCCCAGTTATACACGCGCAGCACTTCCTCCGCCTCGGGCGCACAGCCGGCGAGGGCGAGCAGGAAGGGGAAGAGCATGCACAGCGCGAGCGATGCCGCCGTCAGACGCCGCAGTTTCATTTTGACGCCTCCTTTTGCGCGGGCTTGCGCGCGCGCAGATTGACGACGAGCAGCACCGCGATCATGACGATGAAGATGAGTGCCGACAGCGCGCGCAGCGCGGGCGTCGAGTTGTTCGTCCCGTTCTTGACGGCGTTGTAGACGTAGGTGCTGATGGTGTCGAACATGGGCGGCTTGGTGAAGGCCGTCACGATGTAGTCGTCCAGCGAGAGGGTGATGGAGAGCATGAATCCCGAAAGGATGCCCGAAAAGATCTGCGGCACCACCACCTTGAACAGCGCCTGCGAGGGGCTCGCGCCCAAGTCGAGCGCCGCCTCGTAGGTGTTGGGGTCCATCTGCTTGAGCTTGGGCATGACGGAGAGCACCACGAAGGGGGTGCACAGCACCATGTGCCCGACGATGAGGGAGAAGTAGGTGCGGTAGAGGAAGAGTGCGGAAAAGAGCAGCGCCAGCGAGATGGCCGTCACGATCTCCGCGTTGATGACGGGGATCTGCGAGGCCGCCTGCAGCGGCTTCGCGAACTTGCGCTTGCTGTAAAAGATGCCGATCGCCCCCGCCGTGCCCAGCACTGTGGAGAGCAGCGCGGCGACGAGCGCCAGCCACACGGTGTTGAACAAGATCTGCATGATCTCCGCGTTGCGGAAGAGGTCTGCATACAGCGCAAAGGAGAAGCCGTCCCACTTGCCGATCACGTTCGAGTCTGTAAAGCTGTACACGACGAGCAGCAGGATGGGCGCGTAGATAAAGAGCAGCACGGCGACGCAGATGGCCACCGATACGATCCTTTTTACCATAAGTTTGCCCCCCTCGCCTCGCGGCCGTCGTCTTTGAACCCGCCCGTCGCGAGCATGGTCAAAAAGATGATCACGAGCAGGATGATGGAGATCATCGAGCCCATATGCCAGTTGTCATACGTCGTAAAGTATTGGTCGATCAGCTTGCCGAGGATGGTGATGTTGAAGTTGCTCAGCGTGTCCGATACGACGTAGTTGGTCATGGACGGCATGAACACCATCGTGATGCCCGAAACGACGCCCGGCATGGAGAGCGGAAAGGTCACCTTCGTGAACACGGTAAAGGGGCCCGCGCCCAGGTCCGCCGCCGCCTCGAGGTAGCTCTCGTCCAGCTTTTCGAGGGTGGTGTACAGGGGCAGGATCATGAAGGGCAAAAAGTCGTACACCATGCCGATGATGGTATTCAGGTAGTTCTGCGTGCCCAGCAGCTCGATCAGGTCGAGCAGCTCGCGCAGCGCGGTGATGCGCAGCACGAAGTTGATCCACATGGGCAGGATGAACAGCATCAGCAGCACGTTGCGCCGCCGCAGCTTGCTGCGCGCGAGGATGTACGCCACGGGGTAGGCGATCGCCAGGCAGATGGCGGTGGAGATGATCGCCACCGTAAAGCTCATCAGCAGCGTCGACAGCTTCGCCGTGCTCGTGAAAAAGTTCAGGAAGTTGGAAAAGGTAAAGGTCAGGATGCCGTCCACCTCTTCGGTAAAGGCGTAAAAGAGGATGAGCAGCATGGGGATGACGACGAACAGCGCCAGGAACAGCCCGTAGGGGATGCACAGCTGGCGGCGGTTGAAATGCACGCGTACCATGTCACTTGATCTCCTGTTTGAGCTTCATGTGGATGTTTTCGGGGCGGATCTTGACGCTCACGTAGTCGTTTTCGTTCCACAGGTCCTCGGTGTCGAGCACGTAGTCCTCTTCGTTCTCCTCCGTGCGCACGATGTATTGGTAGTGGTCGCCCTTGTAGATGAGGGAAACGATGTGCCCGCGCGCGCCGCCCTCCTCGGCGTTGTCGCTGATCTCGATGTCCGTCAGGCCGACCTCGACGCTCACGTCCGCGTCGGTCAGGTCGATCTTTTCGCCCTGCGCGGTGATCAGGTAGCCGTCCTCGTCCAGGTGCGAGCCGGGGTAGAGGGTGGTCACGTCGCACTCGAATTCGCCGTCGCCGAACACCACCGTGTTTTTCTTGGTGATGTACCCGTCGTAGTGGTTGCTCGTCAGCTCCTTCTTCATGATGTGGATGGCGTCCGGCGCGATGTTCATGCCGATCAGCTCGCCCACCGTGCGGCTCTGCGTGCTCTGGACGATCATCTCCGACCGCCCGACCATCGCCGTGATCTCGTAATGAACGCCCTTGAACACGACGCTCACCACCCGTCCGACCAGCATGCCCTGCTCGGGCGGGCACATCTCGATGTCCTCCGGCCGCACGACGACGTCCACCTTCTCGTTGCGCTCGAAGTCGTCCACGCAGCGGAAGTTGCGGTTGCAGAAGCGCACCGTCAGCTTGTCCACCATCGTGCCGTTGAGGATGTTGCTGTCGCCGATGAAGTCGGCGACGAAGGCGTTGGCCGGCTCGTTGTAGATGTCCGTCGGGGTGCCGATCTGCTGGATGCAGCCGTCCTTCATGACGACGATGGTGTCGCTCATGGTCAGCGCCTCTTCCTGGTCGTGCGTCACGTAGATGAAGGTGATGCCCAGCTTGCGGTGCATCTCCTTGAGCTCGATCTGCATCTCCTTGCGCATCTTCAGGTCGAGCGCGCCGAGCGGCTCGTCCAGCAGCAGGATCTCCGGCTCGTTGACGATGGCGCGCGCGATGGCGACGCGCTGCTGCTGCCCGCCCGAAAGGGTGGATACGCTGCGCTTTTCAAACCCCTCGAGGTCGACGACGGCGAGCGCGTTCTTCACCTTTTCGTCGATCTCGCGGCGGGTCAGCTTCTGCAGCTTGGTGTACGTCTCACCCTTCTCGTTGCGGTAGGTGACGGGCACCTTCTTCATCTTCAGCCCGAAGGCGATGTTGTCGTAGATGTTGTAGTGCGGGAAGAGCGCGTATCGCTGGAACACCGTGTTGACCGGCCGCTTGTTGGGCGGCAGGTTGGTGATGTCCTGTCCGTTGAGCAAGATCTGCCCGCTGGTCGGGATGTCGAACCCCGCGATCATGCGCAGCGTCGTCGTCTTGCCGCAGCCGGACGGCCCGAGGAAGGTGATAAACTCTCCCTTGCGGACGTAAAAGCTCACGTTCTCCACTGCCGTCGTCTCGTCGAATACCTTCGATACGTTGACGAGGCGGATGATCATTTCTTCCTTCTTCTGTTCGTTCATCGCTGTTCTCCCACAGTTTGGCCGCCCGCGCGCGTGCCCGCGCGCCTTACAGACGCGGCGCCCTTGCTTTCATTATACCCGTTTTCTGCACAAAGGGCAAACGTTTGGGGAAAGAATTTCAAATTCCGCCCCCGCGCGCCCTTCTCCCTCCCGCCGCCGCTCCCCTCCTCTCGCGGCAGGGGAGCGCCCTTTGCCGGGAGGGCGGCGGTTTGCCGCGGAAGGCGCACACGCGAAAAAGGCACAGGCCTTTGGCCTGTGCCGGAATTTCGTTTGGCGCACAGCGATTATTCCGCTTTTGCGGGAGCCGCCTTCAGGGCGTTGAGGTTCTTCGCCAGGGCAGACTTCTTGTTCGCCGCGTTGTTCTTGTGGATGACCCCTTTCGAGGCGGCGGAATCGATGATCGAAACGGTCTCGGGCAAAAGCTTTTCGGCCGCTTCTGCGTCGCCCGCTGCCAAAGCTGCGTTGAACTTGCGGATGGCCGTCTTGATGGAAGACTTGATCATGCGGTTCTGCGTATTCTTCTTTTCGTTCACGACCACGCGCTTCTTCGCGGATTTGATGTTAGGCACTTTGCTTCTCCTT
>CASEIS010000059.1 GCA_949287895.1 uncultured Bacillota bacterium | reverse complement strand
CAGCTTCCGCAGTTCCTTTGCCGAAGGGGGCACGGCGCGCGTCATCTATTTTGTCGGCTATGCCGCCATCCTCGTGCTGCTGCTCTCTTCGCTGACGAGCGTCATCGAAGACAGCGTCTCCGCGGTCGGCTCCATGCAGGCGCAGATGCAGGCGGTCTTTCCGCTTCTTCTCACCCTCATGGCGACGAGCGGCGGCAGCGTCTCCGTCGCCGTCTACCAGCCCGCCGTCTTATTTTTAAGCGAGGTCATCGTTTCCGTCGTCGCGGGCGTCGTCTTTCCGCTCGCCTCCCTCATCTGCGTGCTGCACATGGTCGGAAACATGAGCGCGCAGGTGCGGCTGCGCAATTTTTCGGCGCTGTTTGCGAGCGTCATCAAGTGGGTGCTCGGCGTGGCACTGGCCGCCTTTACAGTCTTTTTGACGGTGCAGGGCATCACTTCGGCGACGTACGACGGCCTCTCCTTCAAGGCTGCAAAGTATGCGGTCAGCAACTCGGTGCCCATCATCGGCAGCTTTTTGGGCAGCGGGTTCGACCTCGTCATCGCGGGCAGCGTGCTCATCAAAAACTCCGTCGGGTCGTGCGGGATCATCCTTCTCGCCCTCGTCATCCTTCCGCCGCTCATACAGCTGGTCGTCTGCAACCTGTTCTTGCGCCTCTCGGCGGCGGTCGTCGAGCCTATCGGCGAATCCGGCTTTTCCGACGTGCTCTCCTCGCTGGGAGGCGCGGTCAACTATTTTACGGCGGGGCTGCTCGCGGTCGGGTTCATGTATTTTATCACACTGCTCCTGCTCGTCTGCTCCTCTAACACCTTATTTTGAGATGCGTGCGTATATCCTCGGCGTGTGCGGCGCCGTCATCCTCTCCGCATTCCTGTTTTTGCTCCTTCCCCGCGGCAAGACGGGCAAGTTCATCGGCGGGGTACTCAAGCTCTTCTGTGTGGCGGTGATGCTGTTGCCCGTTCCGCAGATGCTGCGCAGCTTCGGACAATGGGAGGGCGCGGAGAGCGGCGCCACGGTGCCGCTGGATAGTGACTTCATCGCGGCGATGTTCGAGCGCCGCGCAGAGAGGGAAGAGGAGGAGCTTGCGGCGCTGTTTGCAAGCGAACCGGGCGTCGGCGTGCGCGCGGATATCTCCTGGGCGGAAGAAGACTACGCTTACCGTGTGACCGGCGTGAGCGTTTGCATCGAAGATTTCGGAATATATGGTGAAGACCGGCATATATTTGTTATAGAGCAGGTCGAGGGCCGGCTCGCCGCGCTGTTCGGCGAGGATGTGGAGGTCAATGTCTATGTATGACGTGCTCGGAAAGGTGAAGGAGAAGGCAAAGGGCGGGAAGTGGCCGGAGATCATCGCGGTGCTTTTGCTCGCCGCCGTGGTCGCGGCGATCTTGTACTTTGCCTGGAACGGAGGGGAAGAGGCAGGGGAGAGCGACGGCTATGCCGCAAAGATCGAGGCCCGCCTCGCGCAGGTCTTGTCGCAGATGGAGGGCGCGGGCGATGTGGACGTCTTTATCACCGTGAAGTCGGAGGGGACGACGGTGATCGCGACGGAGAGCGTCGTGGGCGCGGACGGAAGCGTGACCACTTCTCCCGTCCTTTCGGGCGGCGACCCGATCGTGCTGGAAACGTGCAACCCGGAGATCACGGGCGTGCTGATCGTCGCCGAAGGGGCGAACGATCTGAACGTGCGCTTCAATTTATTGGAAGCGGCGGCGTCCGTTTTAGATATCGACCAAAGCATAATCAAGGTGTACACCAAGAGCGACGCAAAATAAAAGACTGTTCATCAATAAGGAGAGATGTGAGATGTCGAGAACCAAAAAGATCATCATTATGTCCGGGCTTGTCCTGCTGCTGGCTGTGACGGCCATCTTCAACTTCGTGCTGGCGGGCGCCGCGACGGAAGACGTCGGCGGCGACGTGACGGCGGCCAATTATTTTGCGACCTACCGCACCGAGCGTACGACGACGCGCAACGAGGAGCTGCTGCAGCTGGATTCTATCCTCGAAAATACGGAGGCGGGCAACGACGCCTACGAGGAGGCGATGGCGCTCAAGCTGCAGATCGTCGAGATGATGGAGCGCGAACTTCTTCTCGAAACGTACATCAAGTCGCTCGGCTATACGGACGCCGTCGTCAGCATCGGGCTGGACTCTGACAACGTCAACGTGTTCGTCAATGCCGACGAACTCGCATATAACGACTTTTTGACCATCTACAACATCCTCACCGAGGAGGCCGGCTGCGACCCTGCCAACGTAAATATTATGCCGATAAATTCGGAAAGTTAAAAAAAATACTGTTCAAATTTTGAAAACTGTGGTATAATAGGCACAAGAAAAACTTTTTGGAGAGATACCATGGCGATTTTCAGGCGCGTTCCTTCGGACGGACAGAAAGGCAAGGTCTCCTATACGACGGGGATCGTGAGCGGGATCATCCAGCTCGCCGTTTCCGAGATCGAGGGCGTGACCATGCTCGGCGGCAAAAAGGGGCTGCGCATCTATTTTGAAAAGGACGGCATCTATGCCGATATCTCTGTCAAGGTGGATTCAGGCTATATCGTGCCGGAAGTCGCGTTCAAGATCCAGCAGTCGGTCAAACATAACGTCGAGGCGATGACAAAATTCAAGGTCCTCAAAGTCGACGTATATGTGGTCGGCGTCGAGATCCGCGGCGAGCATGCGGCGGAGTAACGGAAGCAAGTGCGGTTTCCCCTCGGTTTTCGAGGGGAAATTATTAAATTTTTTACAGGAATAGATTTATGAGAAGCAAAGCGCGTGAGTGCGCGTTTAAGATCATCTTCGCCTCGTTGTTCCGGCCGGACGCCGAACTGCAGCGCGGCATCTACAAGACGTTTGACCTGACCGAGGAGGAGTGCGCATATGCAGACAGGATCCTCGACTGCGTCGCGGAGCACCGCGAACAGCTGACGGAGGAGCTCAACGCCAAGTCCGTCGGCTTTTCGGACAAGCGGATGTTCCCGGTCGACAAGAGCCTGCTGCTGATGGCGCTGGCCGAGATCCGGTATTTTGACGACGTGCCCGACGTCGTCGCCATCGATGAGGCGGTCGGGCTGGCAAAGCGGTATTCGACGGAAAAAAGTGTCGGCTATGTAAACGGCGTCCTCGCCGCCTGCATCGCCGGAGGAGATACAAAAGCATGAGCATTCTGATCGACGGAAAGGCGCTCGCGGCCGAGATGCGGCAGCAGCTCGCGGAGCGCGTCAAGCAGTTCAAGGCGCAGCGCGGCAAAGAGGTCGGGCTCGCGGTCGTGTTGGTGGGGGAAGACCCTGCCTCGCAGGTCTATGTGCGCAACAAGATCCGCGCGTGCGAGGAGGTCGGCATCCGTTCGTTTGCTTATCGCCTCCCCGCCGAAACTTCGCAACAAGAGGTGGAGGCGCTGGTCGACGAGCTTGTCGCCGCGGAAAACGTGCACGGCATCCTCGTGCAGCTGCCCCTTCCCAAACACCTCGACGAGCGTAAAATTTTGCGCCGCATCCCGCCCGCAAAAGATGTAGACGGCTTCTGCGCCGAGAACGTCGGCAATCTCGCGATGAACCGCGAGACGATCGTTGCGTGCACGCCCTTCGGCGTCATGAAGATGCTCGAAAAGTACGGCATCGATCCGAAAGGCAAGAGCGCTGTCGTGCTCGGCCGTTCGAATATCGTCGGCAAGCCGATGGCGATGCTCCTGCTCAATGCGGACGCGACGGTCACCGTGTGCCACAGCAAGACGCAGAATTTGAAGGAAGTGTGCGCGGCGGCGGACATCCTCGTCGTGGCGATCGGCCGCGCGAAGTTCGTGACGGCGGATATGGTCAAGGAAGGTGCCGTCGTCATCGACGTCGGCATGGACCGCGACGAAAACGGTAAGCTGTGCGGCGACGTCGACTTCGCTGCAGTCAAAGATAAGGCGTCGTATATCACCCCCGTGCCCGGCGGCGTCGGGCCGATGACCATCACCATGCTGCTCTACAACACGGTGCTGGCCGCCGAGAGGAGCTGAGGCGTGGATACAGCTTTCAAAGAACAGATGGACAGGTACTGCGCGGCATTCGAAGGAGTGCTCGCGCAGTATTTGCAGAGCGTACATTTTCGACCGGACATCCTCAACGAGAGCATGCGCTATTCGCTGGAAAATGGCGGAAAGCGGCTGCGCCCCGCATTGATGTTCGCGGTAGCGCGCATGCTCGGCAGCCGCATCGAGGACGTCTCGCAGTTTGCGCTCGCGCTGGAGATGATCCATACCTATTCGCTCATCCACGACGACCTGCCCGCGATGGACAACGACGATTACCGCCGCGGGAAGCCCTCCAACCACCGCGTGTTCGGGGAGGGGCAGGCTATCCTCGCGGGGGATGCCCTTCTCAACGATGCCTACCGCATCTGTTTCGAAGAGTGTACGAAGGGCAAGACGTATATCGCCGCGGCGACGGTACTCTGTCGCAACGCCGGCCCCGACGGTATGATCGCGGGGCAGGCGGCAGACCTGTATTACCAGGGGCGCGAGGGAGCCGGCAAGCTCGAGGCGGAGTTCATCGTCCTGCACAAGACGGCGAAGATGATCCGTTCGGCCGTCGTCGTTCCTGCCATCGTTGCGGACATGGACGAAAATATCGTCGCCCTCTTGGATGAGTTCGGGCGCAATTTCGGCATTCTGTTCCAGCTGACCGACGATATGCTGGATGTGACGGGCGACTTTGCCAAATTAGGCAAGACGATCGGAAAAGATGCCGCGGAAAATAAACTTTCCTACGTGCAGCTGTACGGGATGGAAGAGTGCGCCGCGCTTGCCGACCATGCGCTGGAAGTCTGCGAAAGTATTTTGGGCGAGCTGCCCTTCGATACAGCCTTTTTACTCTCCCTCGCGCGCTATGTGCGCGGGCGCGAATCGTAAGATGCGGCTGGATAAATATCTCGCGGAGCACGGCTTTTCGTCGCGCACGAAGGCGGCGCGGGCGCTCGCCAAAGGGCTGGTGACGCTCAACGGCAAGGCTGCAAAGGCGTCCGACGAGGTCGCAGAGGGCGACGTCGTCGAAGTGCGTACCGAGGAGACGGCGTTCGTCTCCGAGGGCGGGCAGAAGCTGCACAATGCGCTGACAGCCTTCGGCGCGGATGTTTCGGGGCAGATATTTGCAGACCTCGGGGCGAGCACGGGCGGCTTCACAGACTGTCTGCTGCAGCGCGGCGCGGCGCGCGTGTACGCCGTCGACGTCGGAGAGAGCCAGCTGGAGGCGCGCCTTGCGGGCGACGCGCGCGTCGTCGTCATGGACCGCACGAACGCGCGCTATCTCGACGAAAGCGCATTCCCGGAGCCGATCGACGGCGTGACCGTCGACGTGAGCTTCATCTCC
>CASEIS010000058.1 GCA_949287895.1 uncultured Bacillota bacterium | reverse complement strand
TGGGCTTCATCATTTTTTTGAACGCCGCGCGGTGCGAAGACAAAGCGAGGGGGCAGAGTTGCCTCCGCCCCCTCGGGGAAACCGATCCTATTTTCCGTGTCAGTTGTCCTGCTTTTCCTTTTTCAGCCCCTTGTAGAGGATGAGGGCTGCATAGCCGAGGATGAGCACGCCGACGACGATATCGATGGGCAGCGCCACCGTGTAGAACCAGGTCGGTTCGGGTGTCTGCGGCGATACCGTAGACTGCGACACGGTATAGATGATGTGCCGCATGCACTCGCGCAGATAGTACTGGTTGCCGGGGTCGGTCGCATCGATCTCGCCCGCGACGAAGGCGGTCAGCCACATATCGTTGCCGGCGCGGATGCCCTGCTCGATGTCCATCCACCACTCGTTGTTCATCGCGCCGACATACAGGTCGGTCACGACGGAGCCCTTAAAGCCCCACTCAGTGCGCAGCAGGTCGGTCAGCAGCGCCTTCGAAGCGCCCGTCCACGTCGCGCCGACGCGGTTGAAGGAGGACATGATGCCCGTCGTGCGGCCTTCCTTGACGGCCAGTTCAAAGGGTTTGAGGAAGATCTCGCGCATCGCCTGTTCGTTGCTCCAGGTGAAGAGGGAGGTGTAGTATTCGCCGCGGAACTGTTCTTGGTCGTTGAGGGCGAAGTGTTTGACGAAGACGGTCACGCCCTGTTCGCGCGCGGCATAAGAGACCTGCGCCGCCATTTTGCCGGAGAGGAAGCCGTCCTCCGAATAGTACTCGAAGTTGCGGCCGCAGTAGGGGGTGCGGTGGATATTCACGGCGGGCGCCAGCAGGCCGGACACGTTGGAGGCGCGCGCTTCGCGGGCGAGCAGCTCGCCCTGTTTGGCGGCGATCTCCTTGTTCCAGGTCAGTGCGACGTATTCCTGCACGGGGTAGCTGGTGCCGGAAATGCCGACCATCCAGCCGTTCAGCCCCTGCGGGCCGTCGATCATGACCTGCCCGCTCAGGCCGATGCGCTCGATCTCGGGGGTGACGAAGCGTGCGTCCACGACGAAGGGGACCATCTCGTCGACCGTCAGGTTGTCGAGCAGGTCGTCCCAAAGCGGGTCGTTCGGGTCGAGCAGTTTGACGTCTTCTACAGTGACGCCGTTGTTTGCGCCCGTCGTAATGGCGGGGATATCGCCGTCCTGCACGTCGGTGTCGGCGGCTGCCTTGACTGCAGCGCTCGCGGCGCGGCCGACGAGGGAGGTGTTCGCTTCGGGGAAGGTCCCTGCAAAGTCTGCGCGGGAGAGGTATTCGACGGGTTCCGTTTCCTCCTGCCCGGCGACGTCGTCAAACAGGTTGCGGATCTCCGTTCCGGTCACGGGATCTTCGGTGATGCGGATGTCGTCATCCAGCTCGTAGGTCGCGGCGACGGCGATCAGGTCGTGCGCATTTTCCATCAGTTTGAGCTCGTAGGTGCCGTGTTCGAGGATGTATCCGGTGCTGCCGTCATTGTTCGCATCGTTCCAGTCGTACGAGGCGATCTCGAAGGGGTCGACGCTCACCGTCACCGTCTCGCTCGCGCCCGGCGCGAGCAGGCTCGTCTTTTCGAAGCCGATCAGGTCGACGTACGCCTTTTCGATGCCGCCTTCATAATATTCGGGGGTCGCATAGATCTGCACGACATCCTTGCCGGCGGCGTCGCCCGTGTTCGTGACGAGAACGTCGATCTCGATGGCATCCGAGCGCAGGTCGCCGCGCACGTCCGTCACTTCCTTTTCAAAGGTAGTGTACGAGAGGCCGTGGCCGAAGGGGTACTGTACCGTCTCGTCGTAGTCGATGTACCCTTCAGCGGCCGCCGTCTCATAGTACTTATAGCCGACGTAGATGCCTTCGACGTAATCGACGTAATAGTAGCTGTTCGCGTCGTTGTAGGCAGTCACATCCATGCCCGAATAGACGCGCGTGCCCTGGCGGTTGGCGTAATAATAATTGGGTGCCGATTTATGGTCATACGCCATGGTGTCGGCGAGGTGGCCGGAGGGGTTGATCTCACCGCTGAGGATCTTGCCCAGCGATTCGGCGCCGCTCGCGCCCGTGCCCGGCATGAACAGGATGGCATCTACGCCCGCGTCTTCCAGATATCCGAGTTCCATCACCGAGTTG
>CASEIS010000057.1 GCA_949287895.1 uncultured Bacillota bacterium | reverse complement strand
CCCCGCTCGCCGCGGTTGCCTCCGTGCCCTTTGCTTCGCCTGCCGTCTCTGCGCCCGCCGCCCCGCCCGCATGGGGGCGGATGCACACGCGTGGCACCTCCTGCGGGGCGGCGGGCACCTCTTTTGCCGCGGCAGCAACGGGCCCCGCCCCGCCCGCCGCGGCGGGCGGGGCATCGCCCTCGGGCGCGCCCCCCTCTGCAAGTGCGGGCGCAAGTTGGGCCGCCGTGCCCGCTTCCCGCGCGGCGGCTGGCAAAGCCGCGTTCTCCGCCTCGCTTTCGGCGGCATCACCTCCCTGCGGGCGGGGCAGGGCAGTGCGGCGGGCGGTGCGGCGGCCTTCCCTCTGTAAGTCCACGATCAGCGCGTCGCCCGCGCCCACCACCTGGCCGATGGGCAGCCGCAGCCCGCCCGAAAGCAGCAGCGCGGTCAGCCGTGCCCCCTCGCAGGCGAAGTCGTCCGCCGTGCCCAGCTTTTCGCCCGCGCGCGAGTACACCGCCCTGCCGAAAGGCGCGCTCACGCCCCCTTCGCGGGGCGGGGCGAGGGCGCGCACCACCGCCGCGTCCTTGCCGAACCGCTCCACCGCCGCATAGGGGAGCAAAAATTCTTCCTCCTCCTCGTCGCAGCACTCGAGGTTGAGGATGCGCCGCAGCGCGCGGTCGGTCTGCACGCTGCGGATATACCCGATGCGCGCGCCGCCGCGGGTGAGCAGCGGCTTGCCGATCCATTCGCCGATCCATTCCTGCATGATCTCTCCTTCCGCGCGCCGCCTCGGGCGCGCCCTTTACTTCTGCTTTTACTCTATGGCGTGCGGGGGCGGCGTATGCGTGCGGCGCGGGGGAGAGTTTGTCGGAAGCGCTCGCTTTTCCCCGCCGATCTTTTTCTCCCCGCCCTGTTGACATTTTTTCGCCGCCCTATTATAATAAATAGGAAAGAACACACAGGAGGAACACTGCGATGCAGCAAAAGATGCTCGTGCTCGCCCGGCCGGAAGAGCACGCCGACCTCGCCCGCCTGATCGACCGCCTCTGGCACTCCGCCTACGACGGCCTGCTCGGCCCCGACCAGGTCGCCTATATGACGCAAAAATTTCAGAGCGTGCCCGCCATCGAAGAGCAGATCCGCTCGGACAACTACCTCTACTTCTTCCTCGAGCGGGATGGGGAGCGCATCGGCTACTGCGCCCTGCGGCCGGAAAAGGAAAAGCTGTTTTTGTCTAAATTGTACCTCGAGGGCGCGCAGCGCGGCCACGGCGTGGGGCAGCTCGCCCTCGCCGAGATCGCCGAAGACGCGCGGCGGATGGGCCTTTCGGCGGTGTACCTCACCGTCAACAAGGGCAATGCCCGCGCCGTGCGCGCGTACGAAAAGTTCGGCTTCGTCCGTACGAGCAGCACCGTCACCGACATCGGCGGCGGCTACGTGATGGACGACTACATCTACGAGTACGAAGTATAAATAAAACGAATACCCGCCCTCAAAAATGGCGAAGGCCGCTTGCCCGCCCAACGGTTGACTTCCCTTCGGGCGGTGTGCTACAATAACGGCGTTCAATCGCAATGACCGGGAAGAGTAGCGCCGATACGGGAGGCACAGAGAGCGGGGGCAGGCTGAAAGCCCCGCCCTTCCGCCCGCGCGAAAAACGCCCGCGAGCGGCGTCGGCGAACGGGCAGCGCCCTATTAGCCGCCGCCGGGTGCGCCCGTTACAGCGCGCCCCCTTGTTTCGAGGGGAGAGGTCTCGCCGCGCGGCGGGATAAATTCGGGTGGCACCGCGGAAAGTCGCTCTTTTCGCCCCGAGCACGGGGAGAAAAAGGGGCGGCTCTTTTTTTATTCCTCCCCCGCTTTGCCGCCCCGACCCGTCAAACGAAGGAGGCTACCGTCATGTGTTCTATTTTCTGCTGCACCACCAAAGAGGTGGACTACGCCAAGATGCTCGAGTGCTTTTACCGCACCGTCTCGCGCGGGCCTGACATGAGCCGCGTCGAGCGCACCCCCTCCGGCTACATGGCCTTCCACCGTCTGGCCATCATGGGTCTGAACGCGGCGGGCATGCAGCCCTTTTCGATGGGCAAGGACAAGCTGGTCTGCAACGGAGAAATTTACGGCTTCCGCCCTCTCAAGCGGCACCTCGAGGAGCGCGGCTACACCTTCGCGTCGGACAGCGACTGCGAGATCCTGCTCCCCCTCTACCGCGAGTACGGCGTCAAGATGTTCTCCATGCTCGACGCCGAGTTCGCCCTCGTGCTCTACGACGGGCAGAAGGACGAGTACATCGCCGCGCGCGACCCCATCGGCATTCGCCCCCTCTACTACGGGCGCCTCGCGGGCGGCGCGCCCGTCTTCGCCAGCGAGCCGAAAAACCTCGTCGGGCTGGTCGAAGGGGAGATCTTGCCCTTCCCGCCCGGCCATTACTGGTATAAGGGGCGCTTCCACCGCTACTGCGACATCGCTGCCGCGGACAGCTATCTTGCCGACGGCGTCGACGCCATCTGCCGCAACATCCGCCAGAAGCTGATCGAGGGGGTGCGCAAGCGCCTCGACGCCGACGCGCCCGTCGGCTTCCTGCTCTCGGGCGGGCTGGATTCTTCCCTCGTGTGCGCCATCGCCGCGCGGCAGCTGGGCAGGCCCATCAAGACGTTCGCCATCGGCATGGACAAGGACGCCATCGACTTAAAGTACGCGCGCATCGTCGCCGACCACATCGGCTCCATCCACACCGAGGTCATCATCACCAAAGAGGACGTGCTTTCCGCCCTCGAGCCGGTCATCGCGGCGCTCGCTACATTCGACATCACCACCATCCGCGCCTCGATGGGCATGTACCTGCTCTGCCAAAAGATCCACGCCTGCAGCGACGTGCGCGTGCTGCTCACCGGCGAAATTTCAGACGAGCTGTTCGGCTACAAGTACACCGACTTCGCCCCCTCTGCCGAGGCCTTCCAAAAGGAGTCGCAAAAGCGGGTGCGCGAGCTGCACATGTACGACGTGCTGCGCGCCGACCGCTGCATCTCCGTGCACAGCATGGAGGCGCGCGTGCCCTTCGGCGACCTCGACTTCGTCCGCTACGTCATGCACGTCGACCCCGCCCGCAAGACAAACACCTACGGCAAGGGCAAGTACCTGCTGCGCAAGGCGTTTGAAGAGGGCGACTGGCTGCCCGAAAGCATCCTCTGGCGGGAGAAGGCCGCCTTTTCGGACGCCGTCGGCCACTCGATGGTCGACGACCTCAAGGCGTACGCCGAGGAATATTACGGGGAAGATTGGAAGGAGCGCGCCCGCGCCTATTCGCACGCCCGCCCCTTCACCAAGGAGAGCCTGCTGTACCGCGAAATTTTTGAAAAATACTACCCCGGCCAGGCGGGCATGATCAAGGCCTTCTGGATGCCCAACCCCCGCTGGGAGGGCTGCAAGGTCAACGACCCCTCCGCGCGCGTCCTCTCCAACTACGGCGACAGCGGCAAATAGGCGCGCCCGCCTATCTTGTGTGCGGCGTGCCCGCCGCGCAACCAAATTTTGTGTTTTCCGCCCCGCGCGGCGCGCCGCGCGGGGCGGCGTTCTGCCCGCGGCGCGGGGCAGGGCAGGGGGAAATTTGCCTGCGGCGCCGCCGCCGCAGGGGAGCCG
>CASEIS010000056.1 GCA_949287895.1 uncultured Bacillota bacterium | reverse complement strand
TCCCTGGCGATCTCGTCGGGCGTGGGCTCCCTGCCCAGCTGCTGCAGCAGCACGCGCGAGGCGCGGGTGAGGCGGTTGATGGTCTCTACCATGTGCACGGGGATGCGGATGGTGCGCGCCTGGTCGGCGATGGCGCGGGTGATCGCCTGGCGGATCCACCACGTCGCGTAGGTGGAAAATTTGAAGCCCTTCTGATAGTCGAACTTTTCCACCGCCTTCATCAGGCCCAGGTTGCCCTCCTGGATGAGGTCCAAAAACAGCATGCCGCGGCCCACATAGCGCTTGGCGATGGAGACGACCAGGCGCAGGTTGGCCTCGGAAAGGCGCTTTTTGGCTGCCTCGTCTCCTTCCTGCATGCGGCGCGCCAATTCGACCTCTTCGTCTACGGACAAGAGGGGCACGCGGCCGATGTCTTTGAGGTACATTTTGACGGGGTCGTCGAGGCCGATATCTTTGAGCGCCTGTTCGAACAGCTCGCGGTCGCGCTCGTCTTCATCGACGATCTGGATGCCCGCCTCGCCGATCGATTTATAGATATAGTCGATCTGGTCGGGGCTGGTATCGATCTTTTCGAGGATATCGCACAGCACGTTGGTGGAGATGCTGCCCTTCTGGCGGTATTCGCTGATGATCTGCTTCAAAATTTCGTTGAGTTTTTGTTCGGAAACACCCATAAATGGCTTTATGTCCTCCGCTTATGTTAAAAATTTTTCAGTTGAACGGTCAATTCGCCGATGCGGCGCACCATCTCGCGCTTTTTGGCGATGTCAGGCTCGGCGTCGCAGCGGGCGCTGAGCTCTTTCAGCTCCGCCTCGGCGTCTGCGCGGCGGATGGTGCGCAGGCAGTCTTCAAAATAGCGCGCGCCCCCTTCGCCCAAAAGGCTCTCGCCGATGCTCAGGTTGAGTATCTCGTCCAGTTCTGGCGTGTTTTCTTCAAAAATATCGAAGAGCGCGCTGGCACGGACGGGTTCGCCCCTCTCTTTTTGGCCGAGGATATAACCGGCGATGGTATTATGCACGGGATCGCTGAATCTGACACCCGAAAGGTCGAAGTTTTTCGCATATTTGGCGCCGAACAGCACCGAGGCGAGGATAAAGCGCTTGGCCTTGACCAGCCTGTCCGCGCCGTCTTCGTGCAGCAGCGGCTCTGCCGCCCGCTCGGCGCGCGGGCGCTCCGGCTCGTTTTCGAGGTCGCGCCGCAGCGACTCGTAGGTCATGCCCGTCTGGTCGTGCAGCTTTTTGAGAAGGTCCTCTTTGACGCTCTCGCTCTCCGCTTCCGCGATCACTTTCAGCGCCGCGGCGATGTAGCCCCGCCGCTCTTCCGTCTTGGAAAGGTCGAACTCACGCCGCGCCACTTCCATCTTGAAGTCGATGAGAGGCATGGCCGCGTCCAGGCAGCTTTGGTAGCCCGCATGGCCGCTTCTTTTGATGACGTCGTCCGGATCCAGCCCTTCGGGCAGCGGCACCACGCGCACGTTGACCTGCTCGTCGCGCAGGATCTCCAAGCCGCGGATGGCGCCCTTCTGCCCCGCGAAGTCGCCGTCGTAACTGATATAAACGTTGTCGGTATAGCGCTTGCACAGG